>JADFPW010000429.1 GCA_022562105.1 Planctomycetota bacterium | reverse complement strand
GACGAGGATCACGCAGGCGACCCGAACTGGGCGACCCTATGGGTCTGCGAAGTTGGCGGTCTCCGGCGAATCATGTGGTGCCAGGCCAATAGCGTCGTCGAGCCCATTCGTTGGAACCGAATTGCAGGCTGGATGCGATCTGCAGTGACTGGGATTTGGCGTTCCGGAAACATGTACAAGCTGCCGATACCACGAACTGACTCTCCTTGAGGGCAACCTGCGGCCCTTGCGGGCCGTGTTTCACGTGAAACGAAGCAGATTTCGATCTGCACTCCTACTGTCGATAGCGGCGAAATCCGGTCAGGAAGCGACACGGTCTTCGCCCCGACCACCCCAACGGATTCAACCACACAGGGTGGACGATCCTAGCGATCGAGGCCACCACGCCTGCCTAGCCATCCAAGACCCATCGAGGATTGGCCCAGTGGACCCCAGGTGACATGCCGACAGTCCCAACACGCGAGCCATCCGAACAGGCAACTGCCAGTGCCCAACGGATGACCCGCCAGCCTCCAAGGGAGCAGGCCCTCAGAAACAGCAGCGGATACAATGTGGCAGGCCGCTGAAAAACTCGTTCACGGCCGATTCGGGACTCGAACACCCTCATCCTGGGCCAGCCCGCCGCGTTGCTACGGCCGGCGAGGCGCCGGCCGCTACTCTTGTAAACGGCCTTCTGAAGTGAGAGGGTTGAGCCGCACCAGCTTCCACCCAGAGGAACCCGGTCAGCCTAGCTGCATCCGTCATTCAAGAGCAAACGACCGTTTCGACCACCTAGCAGCAGATCACAGCCTCAGTCGCCCGGATGAGAACCAGCGGATCGGCGGTCCGACAGAAAGTTACCGAGTCAATCACCCAACAGCCAACCACCGCCTTGGTGACCAAACCGCGGGCCGCCACCCCAGTTGCCCGACGGCAAGTCACCGACTCGGTCATCCCGCAGCGAACTCCCGCCCCCGTCGTCCAGCAGAAGACCACCGTCAGGGAGAAGCGCCGCTCGGTGAATCGATAATAGAGTTATAGATGTGTAAATCTATAATTGCCGGTCGGCGTCCTGATGCGATCGCCTTACGCTTGGCGACCCGTTGCTCGCGCCGCAGCAACGCGTGGTTCACTCCTCGCCGGCGCGTTCACTGTGCGCGGGCGCTTTGTTCGTGCCGCCAGGCCGCATGGGTCGCGCCGTACGTTTGCGTCGCTCACATCGCCGAACGCTGCCGACGCCGCTCGAAACACGCCGGCTGCATTCAATGATAGGTAACCACGGCCGTTATCAAATTCTCAAACGCTGTCGCCGTAGGGTGGCGCTGGTGTAGTGATTCAAGCAGATGGCATCTTTTCCGAGTCCCGACCGCGTGGGAGGAAAGGCGACAAGCCAGCCCCTTACAGACGCGGTTCTGGAAACAGAAACAGTGGCGCCCATCAAACACCGCACGAGCGGCATGCTGTGAAGGACGAGAACACGACCCGCTCGTCGGGTGGCCACCGTCTTGCCCCGGGCCACGAAGTCCCGTCCGTCAGCGAGGGGATCCGCCGTAGGTGGACCGAACCGAGCGCACTACTTCGTCAACCCGCGGCTAGCGTCCCGGTGGTCGATCGAATGGTGTATGAAGTGACGCAGCCCGTACGGGCGGCGAACAGAACCCTCACGTCTCTCAGTGGTAGGCCACGGAAACTCATCCGAATCCTGTTCCGGATCTGCGTGTGTCGGGGCAACCACTACGCAGCAGCTCACCAGCGGTGGCCGCAATCCTGTGGGCGCATTGGGCGTCAGGAATCTCACTTGGCCTCAAACAGGTTCCGCTTCGTCGCCATCCCTATCCAGTTTGTCGGGAAGCGCTGGAGCGTGTTGATCGGTGGGCTGAGTTGCTTATGATCGGGAGACCTAGTGCGTCGATGCGGATCCAGCGGGCGCCGATTTTCGAGCGGCCCTGGATAGCTGGCGCATGCTTGAAGGAGTCAACCATGAACGCGGAGTTGCGTTTAGGAAGCAGTGTGCTTGTTCCCGTCGTAGTGGCGGCTGTGGTCGGTGGCTTCTTGTCCGTCAACGTGCCCGATGCGAAGGCAGACTCGACGATCGCCCAGTTCATGAAGATCCGTGCGCCGTTCAACGGCCGCCTCGCCGTTGATGGCACTTTCTATTGCGTCGATTGGCCCGATGGAATCTATCAACTCTATCGTACGCCTCCGGGTGGCTCCATCGCCTCGATGGAGAAGATCACTTCCTTCGCCGACGGTATCAGCAACTACATCCCGTCCGACGACGGGAAGTGGATCGTGCTCACCGCCGCCGGTGGTGGAAGCGAACAAGACGATCTGTATTTGATGGACGCAAGCACCGGTCGCATTCGTGTGCTCTTCGAGAATCCGGAGGTGGTGTACGGCAGCGCGACCTGGCGACGTGACTCGCAGGCCTTCGCCTACCGAGCCAACGATGCCTCGTCCGCCGACTTTCACATCTACGTCTACGATCTAAACACGCAACAGCACAAAGCGGTTTTCCAACGGGAAGGGTACTACTACCCAGTCGATTTCGATGCCGCTGGTGATCGATTGGTCGTCGGCAAGTATACCTCCGCCTCCTACTCCCAACTGTTCGAGGTCAACCTCGACGACGGATCCATCCGAGAGATAACCCCAAAGGGCGAAAGGTTCTCGTTTGACGGCGTCGGCTACACCGCCGATGAACGTCACTTTATCGTGGTCAGCAACTACGGCGGTGACCGCAAGCTCGTGCAACAGATCGAGCTTTCGACGAGTCGGGTCTCGCCGCTGTTTGCTGAGTTCGCCGGCTTCGATATCGACTCCGCCACCATGAACACCGAGCGGACGGTGTTGGCCATCAACGTCAACGAGGACGGCTATGGTACGCTTCACTTGCGCGACCTGGCCACGTTGCAACCGCGTCAAAGCCCCAAGATGGGTCGCGGAGTGACCGGCAACGTCAACTTTACCGGCAACACGATACTGTCCTCGCTGAACAACGCCAACACTCCCGGCCTGATCTACAAATGGGCGATCGAAGA
>JADFPW010000428.1 GCA_022562105.1 Planctomycetota bacterium | reverse complement strand
GAACGCCGTTTTTGCGTGCATCGATTACGTCGTAATCAGGCCCACCGGGGTCATCACAACGGTGGATCCGGTATCGTTGGAAATCCAACTGGTGACGCCGACGTCGCCGATCCACCTGGTGCAGCCGACCGAGGTCGTCGTCCAGGGCAACGAGATCCTGATCGACGTTTACGTGGACGGCGGCCCGATCGACTCCCCGGGGTCTATGGTCGAAACCGTGAACCTGGGAACGCTGCCCGCCGAGACCTACACGTACACCGTCACCCAACACCCCACCAAAGACTGTGACCTGCAAACCGTCACCGGTGAGTTTTGCGTGGAGGATGTTGGATGCAAGAGTGAGGAGTGCCGCTGCCCCGTGCCGCCCAACCCGAGCTACGTCATCATCGATCTGGGCACGTTGGGAGGTCTCACCAGCGTCGCCCTGGGGATCAACGAGTCGGGGCAGGTGGTGGGCAGCGCGGACACGAACCAGGGGTTGCGGCACGCCTACCTTTGGGAAGCCGGGGCGATGATCGACCTGGGCACGCTCCCCCCGGAACCACAAAGCGAAGCCTGGGACATCAGCGAGGCTGGGCACGTGGTCGGGATTGCCACGGTGGACGGTGGCATCGCCCGCGGGTTCATGTGGCAGGATGGGACCATGATCGACCTGGGCAACCTCGGCGGCGCCAACACCCATGCCTTCGGGGTAAACGAGTTCGGGCAAGCGACCGGTTTTTCGTGGCTGCCGAATTCTGAGCAGCGCGCCTTTCTCTGGGAAGACGGTGTCATGTCCGACCTGGGGACGCTCGGCGGCGGCGCCAGCCTTGCTTGGGACATCAACAGTGCCGGGCAGGTCGTCGGCGTTTCAACACTTTCACCCGACGAGCAGGGAGGGGCCTTCTTGTGGGAAAGCGGTGTGATGACGAATCTGGGCACGCTGGGCGGTCCGACCAGTTGGGCCTCGGGGCTCAACGATCTCGGACAGGTCGTCGGGCAGGCGGAACGGTCCGACGAAGGTCTCGTGCTTCACGCCTTCATCTGGCAGCGAAACGAGATGTTCGACCTCGGCGCCCTGGGCGGTTATGAGAACAGCCGGGCCGAGGCGATCAACAACCAGGGAGAGGTCGTCGGTTGGGGGAGCAACGGCACGACGGATCAGCCCTTCCTCTATCAAAGTGATGTGGGATTGCGGGATCTGCGTGACCTGCTTTGGGTAGACGTTGACTGGACTGGGCTGTATCCGCGTGCCATCAACGATGCCGGGCAAATCGTGGGCTCCGGCTTTCACGGCTCACCGCATGCATTTCTGATGACGCCCATCGATGGGGACTTTGACGACGACGGCGACACCGACATGCTTGATTTCGCGTCGTTGCAAAGATGCTTTGTAGGACCGGGTGGGTCGATCGAGCCCGGATGTGAGACGAGGGACATCGACCGGGATGGCGATATCGACCTCGACGACTTCCAGGCGTTCCAATGGGCATTCACCGGGCCCTAGCCCAACGAGTGCGAATGGCCTGAGCACATGGTAGTTTGGCCGTTGCGCTGCCAGCACCTGGGCGTCGAGCTTGTTGCTCTTGCCGGTGCTGTGTGCCGCCGCTCTCGAGCAGTGGCACACACCCCACCCGCACACGATCAGGTTCCCGACAAGGCGCCGGTGGTTCGATACCAGGCGATGGCCCGCGGCAAACCCGCGGACAACGGAACCTCCGGTTCGTAGCCGAGGAGCTGTCGGGCCATGCTGATGTCAGCTACATAACGCGTGACCTCACCCACCCGCGACGGCTCGTAGCGCACTTCTGGCTCCTTTCCCAGGACCAGGGAGGCGATGTTGACCAAATCCACCAGCGTCTCGCCGCGGCCGTGGGCTAGATTGACAGTCTGATTCGTGACCCGGCCCTCGACCAGGGCATCGGCTCCACGCAGCACGCCTGACACGCAATCATCGACATAGGTGAAGTCCAAGACCTTGTCCCGGCCATAGACCACCAGCGGTTGATCGTGGGCGATTCGCTTCACAAATAGCGGAATCACCCGTTCCATCCGCTGCTCGTCATTGTCGTAGCGGCCGTAGACGTTGCTGAACCGAAACACGAGGTAGGGCAGGCCGTAGCACTGACAGAAGGAGTAGATGAACGCCTCGCCAGCCATCTTGCCGGCTGAATAGGGACTTTCCGCCACGACGAAGTCAGCGCAGGCCTCTTCCGTGACATGCCGGTGGATGTCTCCGTACACCTCGCGCGAGCTGGAGAAAACCATCGGCACGCCCTTCTGCCGGCAGTAGTCGAGCACGGTGAACAGCATGGTCACGTTTTCCATGGCCCGCTCGGGATGCTCGACCAGTTCGTACACCTTGGCGTGGGCGGCGAAGTGCAGCACGAGATCGAAAGGCCCGCCCGGCAGATCAACCACACCAACTTTGGTCAGATCCAGCCGCATCGTCTCGAACGCGTCGGTCCACTCGTTGTCGCGGCAGTCAACACCCACGACCTGATCGCCGCGGGCCAGCAGGGCCAAGGCGACGTTGGTGCCTATCTGGCCGCTCGAGCCGGTGATGAGGATATTCATGCGACGCAAACCCCGGGGTTATTCGAATGCCTGCTCGATGCGATGACAGACCAGGTGATAGGCCAACTCGTGGACTTCCTGAACCCGCGGCGTGACCAGGTGGTCGACACGGAGGCAGTGGTGACAATACTCCGCCAATCGACCGCCCGATGGACCGGTAAACCCGATGACGGTGGCCCCAATCTCACGGGCCCGGGCGACGGCGGCAATCACGTTCGGCGACGTGCCCGACACGCTCAGCGCCCAGACCACTTGCATACTCTTCATCGTCAAACCGAGATAGATCGGTTGCCAACGACTCACCGGAAAGACGCCGTAGCGGATCGGCAAATCAGGATGCTCGTTCAGCCGCTGGATCACCCCGGGCAGGATGCCGATGCAGCACAGCCCGCCGACCAGGCATACCCCGCGCACCACCGGCCAGCCGAACTGCTCATTTACGACCAGCCACGTGAGCGTCCAGATACAGAATAATCCG
>JADFPW010000075.1 GCA_022562105.1 Planctomycetota bacterium | reverse complement strand
CCGAAATCGCCGTGGGGGAAAGGGGGCTTTCTGCGCCGACCACGGTGGACCATACCGCCAATCCGACGATCGTCGCACACTACACCGACTGGCAACGCTCACGTCGCCTCATGAAATATGCGGGCTAAGCGTGTCGGGGTGGTCATCGCCCAGGATGCGCCGGGACTCCTCGAGCGCCTCGCGGTAATACGGCTCGGCTTCGGCCAGCTTGCCCTGGTAGTGGAGCAGATCCCCCATGTTGCTGATGGAGGCCAGCGTGCTCGGGTGCTCATCGCCCAGGACGCGGCGGCGCCCCTCCAGTGCTTCGCGATGGTATGGCTCGGCCTCATCCAGCCTGCGCTGGGCTTTCAGCAGGTTCCCCATGTTGTTGATCGCGGTCAGCGTGTCCGCGTGCTCGTTGCCCAGGACGCGCCGGAAGCCCTCCAGCGCCTCGCGATAGTACGGCTCGGCCTCGGCCAGTCTGCCCTGAGCCTGGAGCACGCTGCCCATGTTGTCGATCGAGATCAGCGTGGAGGGGTGCTCGTCGCCCAGCACGCGGCGGCGGCCCTCCAGCGCCTCGCGGCAGTAGGGCTCGGCCTCGGCCGCCTTGCCCTGGGCCTGGAGCAGTAGGCCCATGTTTCCGATCGAACTCAGAGTGTTCCGGTCGTCGTCGCCCAGCACGCGGCGGTGGCCCTCCAGCGCCTCGCGGAAGTACGGCTCGGCCTCGGAGAGCTTGCCCTGGTTCTTGAGCAAGAGGCCCATTTCGTTGATGGACGCGAGCGTGTTCCGCTGCTCGTCGCCCAGCTCGCGCTGCCGGATCTCCAGCGCCGTGCGGAGGTGCGTCTCGGCTGCGTCGTACAGGCCCAGCTCTCGATAGGTCTTTCCGATTGCGAAATGGAGCTGCGCCTGCACCAGCGGCTGGTCGGTGAACTGCTTCTCCAGCGCGTCGGCGGCGCGGGCCAGCACGAACTCGTCCATCACTCGCCGGGCCACGTCCGCTGCCTGTGCGGACTCCGCGCGCTGGTCGAACGCCGCCAGCTCGGCCTCGATCTCTTCCGCCGTGCGCTTGCGGCGGTCGGGGAACTCGCCCACGTATTGGCGTTCCAGCGCCGCCCGCACCTGCTCGCGGAAGTGCTCCTTGATGCCGCGGCCCATGGCCTCGACATCGATCCCGCTCAACATCGCGGCCTGGAAGTCCGAGACCTGCTGCGTCTCTTTCTCCCGCTTCTCGGCCCGCAGCAGGCCGAACGTCGTCCCGGCCGTGCCGGCCAGCAGTGCGGCCACCACCATCGTCGCTGCCGTGACCATCGCGCGATTGCGGCGCACGAACTTGCGGAAGCGGTAGGCCGCGGTGGGCGGCCCCGCTTCCACGGGCTGGTTCTCGAGGTGGCGCTGGATGTCTGACGCGAGGCCATTGGCGGTTTCGTAGCGGCGGGTGCGGTCCTTCTCCAGGCACTTCATCACGATCCAGTCGAGGTCGCCGCGGAGTCGTCGGGCGAGGGAACGGTGATCGGTGCGGCGGTGTTTGGAGATGGTGATTGCTGACGAGGAATCGTGGAACGGGGAGCGGGGAACGGGTGAAGAAAACGCAGACGAGGAATCACCCGGCGCTCGCGCTTGGGGCTCGTTCGCAATGGTCCCCGCACCGGACCCTGCATCGCGGGGTTCGGATCGGAGGCTGCTGACGCGGGTGCTGGGTTTGTCGGGGTCCTCTTCGCGGATGATGCGTTGCAATTCACCGACTTGCGCCGAACGGAGGCGCTGGGGGTCGAAGGGTGTCGTGCCGGTAAGCAGCTCGTAGAGCAGCACGCCGAGTGAATAGATGTCGCTGCGCGTGTCGATGTCGCCGCCGGACATCTCGGCTTGTTCGGGGCTCATGTAGGCCGGCGTGCCGATGAGTTGGCGGTATTCGGTGAAGAGGGTTTTGTCGGTCAGGGCGCGGTCGGTTGCTTTGGCGATGCCGAAGTCGATCACCTTGGGGATCGGCCGGCCGTCGGCGATGGTGACCATCACGTTGGAGGGCTTGATGTCGCGGTGGATGACGCCTTTCTGGTGGGCGTGCTGGACGGCGTTGCAGACGCGCGTCAGAAGGTCGAGGCGGTCGTTGGTCGCGAGGTTTTCGGTGTCGCAGTACTCGGTAATCGGCACGCCCTTGACCAGTTCCATCACGAAATAGGGCCGGCCGGTCTCGGTCGTGCCCGCGTCCAGCACCTTCGCGATGTTGGGATGATCCATCATCGCCAGTGCTTGCCGTTCCGCCTCGAAGCGGGCGATGACCTGCCTGGTGTCCATACCGAGCTTGATGATCTTGAGGGCCACCTTCCGACGCACCGGCTTGGTCTGCTCGGCCAGATACACCACCCCAAAGCCGCCCTCACCGATGAGCTGTAACAGCTTGTACCGGCCGATCGTTGTCCCGGGTCCGTCGGCCAGAGGCGGACCCTCCAAGGTGTCGTCTCCAGCAATGTTCGGAGCTTCAAGAAAGCTGCCCGCCTCGTCGTGCGCCTGGAGCAATGCCTCGACGCGTGCCCGCACATCGGCATCGTCTTCGCAAGCACCGTTCAGGTAGGCGGTGCGCTCAGCTGGGGACTCCTTTTCAAGGGCGGTGTTGAAGATCGCCTCAACGTCCATTAGTTCAATACCCATTTGCTCCATATGCATGGCGTGGTTCCAAAAGTAAATCGCTCCGCCATGCAATGCGTCGTTTTCGGCCTGCGCGCCTCAGAGAAATGAGAAAAATATCAGCGCCGGGCGGTCTAGTCACCCTTGGTGATCTCGTGGTGCAGCCAGGCACGGGCGTAGGCCCAATAGCGATCGGCCGTGGCGCGAGAGATGCCGAGTATTTCGCTTGCTTGCTCGACCGTCAGGCCCGCGAAGTAGCGGAGCTTGACCAGATCAGCTTTCACCTTGTCCTCATTTGCGAGCTTCGTGAGGGATTCCTCCAATGCGATGAGATCGTCTGAGGGCAGCTCACTCATCAGGTCTGCTTCGTTGAGGTCGAACCGCTGCCTACCGCCGCCATGCTTGAGGCGTTGCTTTTGACGTGCCCGGTCGATGAGAATGCGGCGCATGGCCTCGGCCGCCGCGTAGAAGAAATGGGCGCGATTGTCCCAATTGTGGTCTTCTGCGCCGACAAGCCGGATGTAGGCTTCGTGAACAAGAGCGGTCGGCTGGAGCGTTTGGCCGGGCGGTTCGTGCGAGAGTCGCTGAGCAGCCAGACGACGCAGCTCTTGATAGACGATCGGTAGCAGCTCGTCTGCGGCCCGAGCGTCGCCATCCTCGATGGCGGTGAGGATGCGCGTAACTTCACTCATGCCTCTGATTGTACTCGAAAGGAGGGCATCTCGCCGCATGCGGCCGGCCTTCGACTTGGCGAACGCCGCGTTCAAGCCAGACGAAGGTATAGATCTCCCGTACACGAGCGGATGTCGATGATTCCGAGCGTTGGAAGAATCCGTCCATCGGTGGGCGTCGACCGCGGCAGTTCGACGCACCCCGAGCCTACTCAGGGATGAGCTATGGCTCGACGAAGGACGTTGCAGGGCCGCTGGCAGCGGCCGCGTAGGTCGAGTTGTTGCGGTAGCTCCTCAAGGACAGGTTTCTTGCCAATCCAGGCCTCTCTAGACGACAAACGTGCATTCCGCCGCGTAGTTGAGGGGTCATTCAATTGTAAAGGGATTTGCCCTGCGAAATGTTCTCGTCGAGACACTATTGCAGTGCGACTTGCGCGGCCGAGTTTGGTGGTCAATCCCCCTTGCCGGACGCACCGGCGCCGCGATGACCGGGTTTCTGGTGCAGTCCAACTTGGCTGAACCCGCGTCCCCGCTATTTTAACATCGCTCGTTTCACCAGATCCCGCGCTGGCAGGGTGATTCGCAACCAAGTGGCCGGCCTCTCCAGTCAGGACCACTGCCATACCGGGCATTCGGCAATCGGCGCGTAATCCGTACGATGGCGGGGATCTGCAACGGGTCATCGCCAAGCCGGATGGCCGGAAGAGAATGACAAGTGGTTGGGCGCTTCAGGACAAAGCACCTCCAAGTGGCGACGGACCGACTCGCCCACGAACTCGCGGACCCACGAGGCCGGGAAACCATGGATGGGCCTAGCGAGGTGGGAATCGAGCCCAACGGGGCCCAGAGTAGCAAGGCAATACGGAGTCATCCCCGTCGCCATCGACAAGGGACACGATTGCAAAGGGATCGAGTACGGCTTGATTGACCAAGCCCGTTTCCGTAGGATGCCGTCGGAAGATAGGTAGCCCAGAGTCGGACATCGAAGGTCATTGGAGAAACCCAGCTATCAAGAGGAAGCTACCAGGACGAGCGGGCATATGACTGCTTCTGGTGTTCCTGCCGCCCGAGGTTGCCGGAAGACCGTTGTCGCCTACAAGGGCGTCGATGTGCCTTCGGTCACAGGGAATGACAGTTGATCTCGGTTGAGTCGGTTACCAGGCGGTTCGGGTCGCTGACCGCCGTGAACAAGGTGAGTTTCCGGATCCAGCGAGACGAGCTGGTGGGCTTTGTGGGGCCCAACGGGGCGGGCAAGAGCACGCTACTCAAGATGCTGGCTACATTTCTCTGCCCCACAGCAGGGCGAATCTCGATCGATGGACTCGATGTCGTAAGGGACGCCTTGGCGGTGCGCCAAAGGGTGGGATACCTGCCCGGAGACACGCCGCTGTACCAGGAGATGAGAACCGACCGGTTCCTGGTGTTCATCGGCCGGGCCCGGGGACTCAGCGCTGGCCGCCTGAAGGAGCGTCTGGAGTGGGTGGTGGACGCCTGCGGCCTACAGCAGGTGATGCGCCAGCGGATCAAGGAGTGCTCCACCGGGTATCGCCAACGTATCGGGCTCGCGGCGGCCCTGATACACGATCCCGACGTCATTCTGCTGGACGAGCCGACTCACGGCCTCGATCCGCTGCAGGTGGTCTCGTTTCGCGCCCTGCTCAAGCAGCTAAGCCCCGGACGCGTCGTTCTTCTGAGCAGCCACATCATCTCCGAGGTGGCGACGATCTGCGACCGCCTGCTGATCATTCACCACGGGAATCTGCTGGCGGACGGCACCGTGGAGTCGATCCGCGACAGCCAAGGTGTCGAGGGAGGCGATCTGGAGGAGCTGTTTCTGAATCTCATCCGGGACTATGAATCTCGGCGGGACGGAGCCCGCGATGGCTAGCATCAAAGGTGGCACGGGTTGGCTCTACGGCGTCCGGGTGATATTCTCACGGGAGATCGGGGCCTACTTCGACTCTTCCATCGCCTACGTCTTCGCCTCGGTGTTTCTGCTCCTCAGCGGCAGCATCTTCATGAACAGTTTCTTCCTCCACTCGATCGTGGACATGTCCGAGTACTTCCGAACGCTTCCACTATTGTTACTTCTGGCCATCCCGGCGATCACCATGCGCAGCTGGTCCGAGGAGTACGCCCAGAGAACGTTCGAGCTGCTGATGACGCTGCCGCTGCGCTCGTTCCATGTGGTTCTGGGGAAGTATCTGGCGTGCTTGACCTTCTATCTGGTGATGCTGGCCGGCAGCTTCCCTATTGTCCTGATGCTGATCTGGCTGGGCCAGCCGGATCTGGGGATCATTGCCTCCTCCTATCTGGGGGGGATGTTTCTGGGTGCCTGCTTTCTGGCCCTGGGGGTGTTCATCTCGGGAATCAGCGGCGAGCAGATCGTCAGCTTTGTGCTAAGCGCATTCGCCTGCGCCCTACTGGTGCTGAGCGGCCACGAGAAGGTGGTCGAGGTTCTCGACGGACTGGCCCCGGCTCGGCAGATCGGAACATGGCTCTACGAGTCCGTTTCTGTGATCCCCCACTATGAGTCTTTCTGCCGCGGGGTCGTCTCGCTGGGTGACGTGATCTACTTCACCTCGCTGACCATCTTCTTTCTGGTGATGAACGAGATCACTCTGCGACTGAGCCGCTACTAGAAACTCACGAGCCCCGGATGAAACGAATCTTTGTTCTTCAGAGCGTAGTCGCCATCGTGCTCCTGTTTCTGGTGGCCATCTTCGCCAGCCGAGCCGCCGACCGGTACCTGGACGTTGACTTCGAGCTCGGGGCCCGGGACATCGCAACTCTGCGGCCGGAAACTCTCGACTACCTCTCCGAAATCAAGGGACGGGTCTGCCTGACGTACTTCGTCTCTTCCAGAAAATCGATGCCGTCGTCGATGAGGAGTGTGGAGTCGGCGGTGGTCTCGATTCTGGAGGCGATGCAGGCTGGGGCTCCGGAACACCTGGACTACCGGATTCTGGATCCCGATCTGGACCCGGACAACGGTCCGGCCTACGCGGCCCGCCGCCACCGTGTTTCACCGGTTAAATTGCGAAGGGTGCTGGGCGACGCAGCGGCCGAGCAGGCGGTCTGGTCCTCGCTGGTGGTGACCTGGGATCAGTTTCCCGACACCCTGATACAGGGAATCACTCCGCAGGATCTGCCCTATCTGGAAGATCTGATCGTCGAGCATTTGCGTGCCATGCAGCAACCTGTTCAAGCGGTGGTCGGGGTCGCGGCTCCCGAGAATGGCTTCCAGTCGGTGGGAACCATCGCCCGGCAGAGGGTCGGGGCCCGGGTGGTGTCGATCAACCTGGACGAGGATCCGAGTATCCCCAGCGAGATCGATGTACTGTTCTGGATCCAGCCCACACGCGTGACCCGGGAGCACGTTGTAGAGTTGCGGAGGTTCCTGGACACGGGTCGAGCCGTGATTCTGGCGGGCAGCAACTATTTCATCGACACCGACGAGGACGGGAACCACCGGCTGCGTCCGGCCACCGTCGACTGGAATACCCTGCTGCGGCCCTTCGGCCTGACGATGATGCAGCGGCTGGTCCTGGACGAGTCCCATGCCGCTACGGCCACGGTGGGAGAGAACGGCAGCATACGCCAGATCGACGCACCCTTTCAGATCCGGGTATTGCCCAGCCAGTACCAGACGAGGAGCTTGCTGGGGAACGCTTCCGGCGCGCTGCTGACCGGCGAAACCAGCATCCTACTTCCTGACCCCAGGCGCTTGGCGGCCGCGGGTCGCCAAGCCGAGGTGGTGGCGACCACCTCGGAGCGCACCCGGCTGATGGACTGGCCCACCGAGACCTTCGACAACCAAGTCATGGCGAAGGCGGAGCCGGCGGCCAAGCAGCCATGGATGGTGTTGCTCAGACCGGACGACCCCTGGAAGGGCGACCTGCTGGTCATGGGCACCTCGGGCCTGTACCGCGACGAGATCGTGCGGCAAGGCAGCAACGCTAACGCAGTGTTCCTTCGCACACTGTTGCGGACGTTCACTGACGCTGGGCGACTGGCCCGCATCCGCGTTCCAAGATTCGAACCGGAGAGATTCCCCGCCCAGTCGCTGGCTGTCCGCGTCGCCTGGCGAGGAGTGGTGGTCTTCCTCGTGCCGCTCGTATTGGTGGCGCTGACGTTGACCCGGCGGGGGCGGTGGTCAAGCCGGCGGAGTTCGGCGCGTTGGATGCTGGCTGGGGCCGGCGGCTGGGTGGTCCTCGTCGCGGTGGTTTTCGCTTTCCGTGATGAAGGTGCCTGGGCCCTACCCCGTCTCGATCTGACCCACGAGAAGATCAATACGCCTTCCGCCGTGACGCGTGAGAGACTGGCTCCCTACCGCGACGGCTTGACGGTGGAACTTCTGATCAGCGACCGGATCCACATGCCGGTCTCGCTGGGTGCGCTGGAAAGTCGCCTGCGGACCACGCTGCGTGGGCTGGGCATCTCGTTTCGCATCGTTCGCCCCGAAGACCTTGCTGCCGACGAGCAACAGAAGCTTAGAGCCGCAGGGATCACGCCCTTTTACATGGAAAGCGTACAGCATGACGCCCGGGCAGCCGTGCCGGTCTGGAGTGCCCTGAGGCTGCGCTACGGGGACAACGTTCAGGTGATCCCCAGACTGGACCAACCCAGTTTGCCCCATGTGGAGTTCCTGCTAGCCGCAGCCGTGAACCGTTTCGACGCCGGAAGTGGTCCGCACATCGGCGTCTTGTCCGATCTGCCTCGGCTGACTCCGGCCGAGGTGCTCACCGACTATCAGCAAAAGGGACTTGTGGCGCCCGTGGGGTCCGACGTGTACAGCCGAGTGAAGAGCATGCTCGAGCAATACGGTTACCGGATCTCCTACATCAACCCCAAGACACCGGTGTTCCCCGAGGGCATGGATCTTCTGCTGTGCTTGCAACCGAGGAATTCGGACACCATCATCCCGAAGTTCAGCGAGTACCTCGCCGCGGGTGGGAAAGCCCTCGTGGCCCTGCAGCACTTCAACGTCCAGCAACGCCAGTATCGCGGTGCCAGATTTGAGACCGTCTATTGGCCCCAGCCGCAGTTTCACCGGTTCAATCACTACCTGGATCATCTGGGTGCCACGCAGGTCGGCGAGAAACGCGCAAATGAGGCGGGTGAGATCCTGTTCGACCGGAACCAAGGGCACTTGGCCCTGGTGACCCAGGTCAACCGCTCGGCATTCCGCGAGCATGACACACAGCAAGTAGCCCGTCCGTTCCTGATTCGCGCGCTGGGGTCCGGCTTGTCTTCGCGGTCGGTGGTGACCTCTCGTCTGGGCGAGTTGCTATTCATCTGGGGCAGTCGGTTCTCCCTGGACCAGCAGCAGCTCAGTGCCCGGGGTTTGACGGCCGAAGTTCTGGTCAGTACCGGATCCCGGGCCTGGACCTATTCGTGGAGCGGAGGCTGGATTCCCGAGGAGGCCTTCGTGGAGCCGAGTGAACTTGATACATTCCTGGATGGTCCGCAGCCGTTGGCGGTCCTCCTTCAGGGTAGCTTCCCACGTTTCAGAACCGTCAAGGATGAAGATGGGCGTTCCCGACTGGCGCCATACGATGAACCGCCGAGGGCGGATCAACCCGCCGGGGAGTTACTGCTGATCGGTTGTTCAGAGATGTTCAAGAACCCGAATCTTCATGCGCCGGGTCAACAACACGATCAGTTTCTTCTCAACGCGGTGGCCTATCTGGCCTATGGCGGAGCAATGGCTGAACTACAGGCCAGGCAGCCGGCCGCCGAGAGCTTCCCGGTACAGACCGCGACGGTGAAGGCCGGACTCCGCGGGTTGGTTGTGGCCCTTCCCCCTGTGCTGCTCCTCCTTTATGGTTCGCTCCGCTACTGGCGCCGTCGCCGGCCGGTCCTGGATTCCTAAGCATGTATCGATCCTTGAACACACTAATACTTGCTCTGGTGGTCAGCCTGGGAGTGCTCGGCGGACTGGGTTGGTACCAGGACAGCCGGGTGCATCAGCGGCGCATCCGAGACAGTAGCCACCGCCTGCTCGCGGGCACGGCGATTTCCGTGGAACAGGTCACGCGAATGGAACTGTCCCTGCCCGGGTCGGACAGCAGTTGGAGCTTCCAAAGAGTCGAGATCGGCTGGCGGCTTCCCCAGTATCAGGATGCATATGCCGACTCCGGGCGAGTCAACGCCATCCTTGGCGCGGTGGTGGAAGGTCGGGGTACGTATGTGGGTCGCTGGGCGGAAGATTCGGCCCACTACGGCGTCACGGAACAGAATAGCATGAAAGTTGCCCTGTTCGACGATCAGGACGCTCTGGTGACAACGGTTTGGGTCGGTCTTGTGGCTCCCGGAACCAAGTCCGGTGAATCCTACATGACCGTGGACGGCACCGACCCGATCTATCACGTAGACTCCAATCCCTGGCCTGCGGTCAGTTGGACGCCCGGCGACGTCTATCCCCCTCTGCTGGACCGCCGTGTGATTCCCGGAGCCCTGAATCGCCGCTCGGTGGTATCGATCAGTTTCTCCGACCGCAGGTCGCCGGAGCTGACGAAGATCTTTCGCGAGGAACTGAAGCCGGACCCGATGGCGATGATGGAACCCGACCGGGGGCCACGCTACGAGTGGTACGCAACCCTGGGCGACGGCACCCGGAAACGCCTCCAGAATGCCCCTGCGCGATCCTATGTCAAACTCATTCTCAACCTCCGGTTCGCCGAGATTCTAGGCAGTCGCATGGCCCTGACCGATGAACTCCTGGATCCGTTGGTCAGCATGACACTGGCTTACGACGGCGACCTGGAAGACGTGCTGGAACTGCGCCCCACGGAGAATCCCGGCGAGTACACCGTCTACAATGTCACTACAGATCAGGTCTTCGTCGTGGATGAGCAATCCGCGACGGCGTTCGCTCCCGCCCTGAACTTTCTGTTGGAAGGATCCTGAGAGGCGTGTTGCATAGCCGTCATCGTTGAAGCGGGACGGCAACGCCTTGGCATAAGTGATGATGTGGAGCCGAACGGACTTTCAACTAGAATAGGGATTGCCCCACGGTCAACCGCAAGCTGCGGGAGCTGAAAGCCGATCTAAACAAAGCCAAGAAACGCGTATACGTCCGCGAGCATCCCCGATTGAGGTTCCTCGCTCCCGTCCATCAGTGCTCCCGAAAACCAACTCGCGGCTAGCCCACCGCACCGCTTCACTTCTTCCGTTTTTTTCTCTTCCTTATGGCCGGCTTGACGTCCGGCTTGGAGTCTTCGCGGAGAACCTCATCCACGATGCCGTACTCCACGGCCTCTTCGGCACTAAGATAGCAATCGCGCTCGGTGTCTTCCTGAATCATCTGCACCGACTTGCCCGTGTGCTTGGCGATGATCTCGTTGAGCCGCTGCTTGTCCCTAAGAACCTCTTCTGCCTGGATGCGAACATCCTCGGCATGGCCGGTGATGCCGCCGTACGGCTGGTGCAGCATCACTTTGGCGTTCGGCAGGATGAAACGCTTGCCTTTGGCTCCGGCCATGAGGATGACGGCGGCCCCGCTGACGGCCTGGCCAATGCAGTAAGTTGCAGCCTCGCACGTCATGAATTGCAACGTGTCGTAGATGGCCAGGGTCTGGTCGATCAGCCCGCCCTGGGAATTGATGTACAGACTGACGCCCTCGTCCTTCTTGATGGATTGCAGATAAAGCAGCCTCATGATCATGTTGGTGGAGGTGCGCTCCATGATCGGGCCGGTGAGGAAGATGATCCGGTTCTCCAGGAGTAGGTCTTCGAGGGACATCTCCCGGGTACGCCGGTACTCGGCATGCTGGATCCGCGGTCCAAGCGGCTGGTGAACATCTGCGTACACTGAACTCTCCCTGCTGACCGCGATCCGTCTCCGGCAGAACCGCCTCGGACGCGGCTCAATCCACCTGTCCGACGGTTCTACTCGGTGGCAAGCATGCCCTCTGCGTTCAGATTGATGGCCAACTCTTCAAAGCGGGCGCCGGTTCGGTCGATGGCCGCCGCGGACCCCAAACGGATCCGGAATGGACGCTCCCGACCGAGTTCGGCTTCGGACTGGCGAAAGCCGCCTCACACGGTACGAGCGGTTAGATGTCGACACACGCCATGCTTGAAAAGGCCAAGCAACTGCTCGACCGTGTTTGCGTCACCACGAACAGCGCCGGAAAGAACTCCAACGAGTCCCAGTCCATCGCGTGGTAGCACTTGTCTACGCTCGCTTTGTAGTGGACCAACATGACGGTCGCAAGAGCAAGCGTGACCGAAGCACATCCCCAGAGCCTGAATGACGGATAAGACCGACGGTGCAGCGATTGTAGAGATGAACAGGACCAATATGAAGGTAGATCCACCAGTTCCTGAGGATAGTCAGCGCCAACGAGAAGGTTCGGTGGCGCGACGCGAACGGAATACCCCCTGGTGGGCCATGGTGGCGAAGATTCTGCAGGCACAACGTACGCCTGCGACCGATCCCCTCTGGTGGTCGGTCGTTTTGGGCTCCAACCTGACCGCGATCGGCTCTGCTACGACGCTGGTGGCTGTGACCATTATTCAAAAGAACGATTTGGCGATGTTGTTCGGGCGTTGCGTCAAGCTGGCCATCCCCTTCGCCTCGTTGCAGATCGCCCTGCCTCCGGTGTACACCCTGCTGGCCTTGCGGTAGACTTCTGGGGCATGCCAGCTGGCAAACCGCCCGCATCGGCAGCGCCACGAAAGCGATCACCTCGAAAGCTAGCGTGTTCCGCAGGGATTTGGGAAAGCTGCCTTAAGGAGGCATGTGCATGAGCAAGATCAACCTCGCGATTGTAGGCGTCGGAAATTGTGCCAGCTCGCTTCTGCAAGGTTTGAAGTACTACAAGAATCTGGATTCCGCCGACACCGCCGGTCTGCTGCATACGGTGATCGGAGGCTACCGGTTGGAGGACATCCGCCTCGTGGCAGCCTTCGACATCGATCGGCGCAAGGTCGGCAAGCCGCTCGAAGAGGCCGCCTTCGCCCCGCCGAACTGCACCACCGTCTTTCACCGCGAGCTTCCCACCTATGGCGTGACGGTGCAGATGGGCCCCGTACTGGACGGCTTGGCCGGCCACATGGGCAACTACCCGGATGAACAGGCGTTCCGGGTGGCTGATCACGAGCCGTGCGACACGGTTCGGGTTTTGAAGGACTCCGGGGCGGAGGTGTTGGTCTGTTATCTGCCGGTCGGTTCGGAAGAAGCGGCTCACCATTACGCCCAAGCTTGCTTGGACGCGGGCGTTGCGATGGTCAACTGTCTACCCGTCTTCATCGCCTCGAATCCCGAGTGGAGCGGACGGTTTCGCACGAAGAACTTGCCCATCGTCGGCGACGACATCAAGAGCCAGTTCGGTGCGACCATCGTTCACCGGGCGCTGGCCCGACTGATGGGCGACCGCGGCGTCAAGCTCGAACGCACCTACCAACTCAACACCGGTGGCAACACCGACTTCCTCAACATGCTCGAACAAGACCGCCTGACATCCAAACGGATCTCCAAGACAGAGTCAGTCCAATCGCAATTGGGCGTGCCCTTGGAGAAGGACAACATCCACATCGGCCCCTCCGACTACGTGGCCTGGCAGAAGGACAACAAGGTGTGCTTCCTGCGGATGGAGTGGAGTGGCTTCGGCGACGTGCCCATGAACCTGGAACTGCGTCTCAGCGTGGAAGACTCCCCGAACAGCGCCGGCATCGCCGTCGATGCGATCCGATGTGCCAAGCTGGCCCTCGATCGGGGCATCGGGGGGCCGCTCGTCGAGGCCTCAGCAGTTTGCATGAAGCACCCACCGGAGCAATTCCGTGACTCCGAGGCCAGAGACCGTCTGGAGCGGTGGATTGTCGGGCAGTGAAAGGAGCCGCGATCGGCCACCACGAAGGGAACATTGTGCCCGCCGTCCAGAGCGACATAGCCAAAGTCCTTCTTCGCCTCCATGCGGAAGTGCGCCGAACAGTCGCGGGCTCTGACATTGACCGCGCTGAGCTTCTCGGGAAGAACCGAAAGGGCGACCGGCAGCGAGGCTTCGACGTCGCCGCCGACGTGGCCGTGCGCCGTCTCCTTGAGGAAGAGTTTGGCAGCGGGGTCATTGTTTCCGAGGAGTCGGAGGATTATCGCTTTGGCGAGACCGCGCCCGCGTATCGCTTCATTGTCGATCCCGTGGACGGCTCGGACAATTGGGTCCGCGGTCTGCCGCTCTCGTCGGTCGCAGTAGCGGTGCTGCCAGCGGATGGGTCGATCGCCTTGGACCAGGTCGTCGCGTCTCTGGTCGGCGGCCTGGACGAGGAGACGCCGATTGTTGCCACTCGAGGCGAAGGAGCACACCGCGGGGCTAAGCGTCTGCAGACTTCCGACACGCGACGGATCGCGGACGCCTTCGTCTCATGCGAACTTAACCACTTCGCGCCCACCGCGCCGGTGGGTGAGTTGTTCTCCACCGCGCGTGCGGTCCGCTCCTACGGATGTGCTTCCCGGGCCATCGCCCTGGTAGCCTGCGGCGCGATCGACGCCCACATCGACGTGAGATCTCGCTTGACGCCCGAGAGTTTCCTCGCCGCCGCCGCGATCCTACGCGAGGCCGGCGGATGTGTGCTCGACGCGCAGGGCAACCCGCTCGGAGACTTCGAACACCTTTGCCAGACGACAACGATCGTCGCAACGGCAACCGAAGAACTTGCGAGCGAGATCATTGATGCGATCAGGGGGCAAAGGCGCGTGGATCAAACCCGGGGGCGGTAACGGTGGCAACAAGATGCTACCAACCTTCGCCTCGCAGTAGCCCGTTTGCCGTCGACGCGATCCGATGTGCGAAACTCGGCCTGGACCGCAA
>JADFPW010000427.1 GCA_022562105.1 Planctomycetota bacterium | reverse complement strand
ACCCGAAATCGCCGTGGGGGAAAGGGGGCTTTCTGCGCCGACCACGGTGGACCATACCGCCAATCCGACGATCGTCGCACACTACACCGACTGGCAACGCTCACGTCGCCTCATGAAATATGCGGGTCTAGTGTAGTTTGTCATGCTGTTTGCATCTTATCCGAGCCCCGACGGTAAGGGAGGCAGACGGAAACCGCTCCCTTATCCGCCGTCGGCGGACGGCTCGGGTAACAAGAACCAGCGCTACTTTCGAGAAACTACACTAGCGAGCGGCGACATCGATGCCCGCGGTCAGGGCGAACAATTCGACACGCCGGTTCCGCTGGCGACCGTCCTTTGAATCATTGCTGCTACGCGGCCGGTGTTCGCCGCAGCCACAGGCGACCAGCCGCGCCGGTTGGACGCCCTGTTCCTGCAGGTAGCGAACGACGGCCAACGCCCGTTGAACGCTGAGCTCGTAGTTGTCTTTCCAGCCGCTCTTCTTGATGGGCTGGCTATCGGTGTGCCCGTAGACCAGAATCTCACGATCGGAGAAACGACCCATCACGTCGCGGGCGATGGAGGCCAACTCCTTCTTGGCGCCGGAGCGTAGCGTTACCTTACCGGACTGGAATAGAACGTCGCCTTCCACGGCGATCATGGATCCACCCGGAACACTCTGCCAGCCGCCCCCACCGTCGACGACTCGCTCGATCAACTGCGGCTCGGGAACGTTGGCCAACTGCGTGCGCAGGCCGTCGGTTTCACGCCGAGCGGCGATCAGATCCTGCTCGCACATCTCCCGAGCCTGCGATTCGAGATCGCGTGCATCGCGGGCAGCCATCACCTCGTCCATGAGCTGCTGATTGTCCCGCGTCAGCAGATCGACCCGCTCCTTGAGCTGCGCCGTGCAGCCTGTGGAGCACAACATCGCCCCCAGGGGCATCATCGCCAGTCCAAACCACCGTACTCGTTCCATTGTGCGACCTCCTGTCAACATCCGCAGTCCTATCTCACCTGACGCGGCCACCTCCGTGTCAGAAATGTCTCAACCTGGCACTCTCGACTCGCTCCCATCGAGCCGCGAACTTCAGTTCGCACGGTTCTTGGGCGACCGAGCACGCATCGCATGCGGGAATCCGCGCGAACTGAAGTTCGCGGCTCGCAGGCACTCGATCTCGCACGCGGCGTCTACGCCTCGTCGGAAAGCGCGTTCTTGACCTTTTCGTCGATGCGTTGCTCCTGTTCGGAGAGCTTCTTGGTCAGCGCCCGTTGCTCGGCTTCGCGTTTCTCCAGCTTCGCAGCTTGGTCCAGCTCTCGCATGTCCCGCCGCAGGCGCACCAGCGTGCCCATCAGCCAGTAGACGACGATCGAGCCCAAGCCCACGCAAAATGCCAGCCACAGGACGTTGACATCCGCGTACTCGCCCCCGAACCAGACGGTTACGGTGCGATTGTTGTTCTTGTACAACAGCGCCCCGATAGCCAGCGCCACGGCCACCAAAACGATGAGTCGAGCGTACACCTTAATCCGTTTGTATGCAAGCGGCATTAGTTTTCACCCGTTTTCGTGGTGGCATGTATCCGCCGGCTCGACGCAGTGCCGACCCGCAACCCCTATCCGAGCCGCGACCGTAAGGGAGCGGTAAACGCCCGCCAACCGCTCCCTCACGGTCGCGGCTCGGATGACAACAGTCACCACCCTAGACGCTACACTAATAGGCCGGGCTGCCGTGAATGACCATGTTCACGACTTCAACCAGGTTCCGGATCGGCTTGGACTGCATGACCGGCTCGTAGAAGACGACCATAATCAGGAATCCCAGCGAAAGCCACGGCCCCAATGGGATGGTCCGGGTGCGTTTGAACGGCAGGGAAATGACAATGGCGACCAACGCGAGCAGGCAGGCGGCCACAAACCCGCCCAGGGCGACAGGCCATCCCGCCACGCAACCAGCCGCCGCCATCATGTGAATATCCCCCGTTCCGAACGCCTCCTTGCCCAACGCCACCGTGAAAATCAGCCGAACCGCCCAGCCGATCCCGCCGCCGATCACAAAACCCGCCGCCGCCGTACCCAACCCCCAGACCGGCTGCCAGTCGCGGGTCGGCGCCCAATGGAGGATGTCTCGCAGGATGTCCGCCGCCGCGCCCTGTGAAAAGAAGATCGCCGCGACGATGGCCCCCACCAAAAGGGCCGGCGTGAGGCAGCCGAACTCGATCAGCGACATCAGGCGAGCCGATCCACGCTCCGACTCGATCGCCTCGAAAATCTCCTGATCCGAGTCCCGGGTGACCATGCTCTGGGACACCGTGATGCCGAACAGAAGGAGCAGAACCGCAAGGGCTCGGTACGAGAACGGCAGCCAGTTGACCATGCCCGCCCCGTCGAAGACGGCCGCTACCAACAGCACGGCCAAGAGCACGGCTATGGTGATTGGGATGCCGATTCGGCGCCCGGTCGATGGTCCGTCAGGAGCTTCGGTGGCGGTGTCTTCGGGTGGTGTGTTCCCCCCGCCGGCTGGATCGCTCTGGTCCCCATCGGACGAAAGGGCATCGAACTCGTCAAGATCTAGCTGGCGACCGTACCGGAGGCGTAGGATCGCTGCGATCAGCGCCAGGCCCGCGAGAGCACCCAGGCACACCAGCGCCGTTCCGTCGTCGGGGCGAGGCCAATCGGGAGTTCGCCGCGGGGTCCAAACGGCATGAAGAACAAACCCGCACCCGGTGGCGAAACCTGTCGCCCGGATGTCGACCCAGTAGTGCTCCATGTCGATCGCCGACATGCCCAACAGGGCGGCGAAAAGAATCAGATGGGCCGTCAATAGCGGGCCGTCCTCGATGATCTGCCAGCTCAGGCCGTTACGATTCTCGATCAGCCCCGGACGTGCATGGGCCACGCAGAATGCGTCCACCAGCATCAGGACGATCAGTCCGAACAGCAGCTCGATGACGGGGTAGCGGACGGAAATGCCTGACCGGCAATCGCGGCAGCGCCCGCCGAGGCGAAGGTAGCTGACGACCGGGCAGTTATCGTGCCAGCCGATCCCGGCCCCGCAG
>JADFPW010000074.1 GCA_022562105.1 Planctomycetota bacterium | reverse complement strand
GGACGATACCTACGAGGAAGGCGTGTTTCGCGGTGTGGAAGCGATTAGCCAGACGGGAGTGATTCTGGGTGTCGGTGACCCGGACATCGTGCTCGCTCTGCGCCTGCGCGACGGGATGGCCTTTCCACTGCCCGTCCCGCCTGGCTGTGAGACCCAGGGCAACGGTAGGGGGATCAACGACGCGGGCACGATGGCGGTAGGCCAGTGCGACACTAACGGCATGGGGGTTGATGTCCCCGCAGTCTATTGGATCGAAGACGGAACCGCCCTGGCTCTGGACCTGTTCGACGACTTGCCGGAGGACGCGACGGGTGAGGCCCGGGATGTCAACGACGACGGCGTGGTCGTCGGCATCGTGGATGGTGAACAGCGATCGTTCATCTGGCAAGACGGCGTGATGACCGAGATCTTCAACGGGCTAGGCGGCCAAGGCGTCGTGGTCAACGCGATCAACAACCACGGACTGATCGTCGGAGAGGCGGAGATAGCCGACGGAAGCTTCCCGGCCATGAGCTATGATCTGAACACGGCCGAGATGACCGTCTTGGGTGCTGGGCGCGCCGACGGGGTCAACGACCGCGGGTCGGCCGTGGGGCGGACCATTCTCGATTTCTCCGATGTTCATGCGATTCTCTACGAAGACGGCGACGAGATTGACTTGGCCCGGTTCTTTCTGCCGGGCCTGGCAGATGCCGCCCGCGCTCCGGCTAACACACGGGCCAATCCGCCTGAGGCGGAGCCCATGGCACCCACATGCCGGGCGCTGGGATGCCAGGCGTGCTAGGCCGGGATCCAGGCTAGGTGCCCGAAGGTCAATATCCTCCCCATCCCATCGTCGCCGTGCCAAACCAAATCCCGACGAATGGGCGGAACGCTGCCCTGTACACCCTCACATAGGCAGCGGCGTTGTCGTGAAATTGATCAAGTTGGATCACGTAGCCAAAGCCCTAGGCTAACCGCGCCGTTCAATCAACGATGATCTTCGGTGGTCTCATCTTTGTTGCCACCGTCGTCGCCATTGTCTTTCGGCCAGTCTTCATCCCCTAGCTTGAGTTCGACATATGGACCACCAGGATTGCCGGACGTGTGAAGCGACGCTTGAACTGGATGCCTGTATTCCACGGTCATTGTCTCTTCGTGATCAGGTACGCCGCTATCCACTTCGACCTTCTCTGGGTTGTCGAATCGGTACACCGAGTAGCGGTTGAATGGATTAGTTCGGGATGCACAAACATCGACACTGCAGAGCACAGTGATGTAGATGGGGACTATGGCGTGGTCTGCGGGTGTTGCGAGGAGGTTTACGCTATCTACTCGAGACGGGCGGATCTCGTGCACACGTGTGATTGCAGCGGACTGCAAGGCCTCAACCTGGCCCTTGAGCAATCCTTCAATTAACACTCCTGTCTCCCGCACATACTCTAGGATTGTTGTCTCGTGTTGCTTTAGGAATTCAATAGCTCGCGCCTCCTCACGCTTGAGTATCGCCTTTAGCTCCCCGTCGAACGAATCTGTGAGCAGATTGTAGACTTTCTCGCGTTCGGTCGTCTCAATATTCACGTTTGCAAATCTGGCTCTCTCTTGCATCCCTGTCTTGAAGAGCCCGTCCTCCGAGACGACAAAGGCTCGACAGTTTGGGAATTGAGCCTCCATGTGGGCAATTATGGACTCGACAATCAAGGTGTCGCGGAATCCCTTGTCGGCTTCGCCAAACGGAGGAAACTTCTCGATGGCTTGTTGGGTGAGTACTTGCAAATCGCACTCAGCCGTCGGAATGCAATATGAGAAGGTGCTCTTCATTCGCCTAACCGATGTGTTGTGCACATCGCCGAGAAGTTGTTCTTTGGACAGCACCAATGGTTGGTCATGGGAACGGAGCTCGCCCGACAAGCGAGAGAGTTGGTCCAGTGAGCGTAAATACGTGTTGCACTTCTCCTTGAGGAATTGCAACCACTCCTGGCGCACGAGATCTGGGACAATCAACGGGATGTGGAGCCCGCGTGCATGGGCCAATAGTGGCTTCAGCCACTCGGCATTGAGCTCAAAGCCAGCCGCGATGAGGACGTTTGTGTCGAAGTAGATTGCTGATGGCAGCATAGAGCCCATCCCAACCTGAAGGGCGCCAGTCCTATCGGAAGGGTGCCCGTGTATCCGCGAAACAAGAAGAGACATGGTCGCACTGAGAGCTTCGGTATGGAGCGCAAGTTGTCGGCTCGAGATACGGCATCAGGCTGGGATCCAGGCCAGGTCGAGTATGGTATTTGTCGGATTGTCGGTGTTGAATACGGCCTTGACCTTCATTCCGAAATCTGGCTTGCCTTCCTTGAGCCAGCTCATCATCTTGGTGCAAACCCCCTCGATCTCGATGCTGATCAGCGGCGTGCCGTCAGGCAGGCGGAAGGGAGCACCGGGGTACTTGACGATCGAATGGGTGTAGACGGTGCCCACCAGCGGCGCTTCGACCCATTCCGTATGGTGCCAGCAGTCGGGGCATTCGGTGCGCGGGGGCAGCCAGAGGCTCTTCTCGGCGCAGTCGGCGTTGGTGCAGCGGGTGGCCATCAGCTTCGACTCGCGCAGCCCATCGAAGAATCGGCCCGAGCCGCCGTAGCTGTGGATGTGGTGCCAGTTCTTCGGGTTCTTGATGATCAGGGGATCGTTGCCGAGTACTTCCGCGGTTCGAGTGGGCCAATCGATTGCCATGGTTTGCTCCCGTGTTCGTTGGGTCACCGGATACAATCCGGTGCCACATGCTGATTCACCGGATGCCATCCGGTGCCACATGTTGCGTTACGGTTTCTCCAGGATCGTGCAGGTTACGTGACTGCCCGTGCCGGCGTGGCTGATGCAGCAGCCGCGACGGGGGTTGGTGAGCTGCAGGTCACGGAAGTCGTCCGGCTTGGTCTTGCCGAAGCGGGTCCACATCTCCGGGTCGGCGTGGAACTTGGCCCATTTTCCCTGCATCTGCCACATCATCTCGATCATCTGGAAGATGCCGGTCGCCCCGACCGCGTGCATGGTGCCGATCAAACCGCCGGACAGATTCGTCGGCAGTTTGCCCTCGAAATAGGCATCGCCCGATTCGATGAACTCGCGACCTCGACCATACGGTCGCAATCCGATGTCTTCGTAGGTCTGCACGTCGCTGATGGTGAAGGCGTCGTGGGTTTCGAGGATGTCCAAGTCCTCGACCGGATCCTTGATGCCGGCCATGTTGTAGGCTAGGTAGGCGGCCATCCGCGAGGCGAGAAACGAGCTGAACCCGGGCCAATCGTTGCGGTTGCCGTTGAAGTAGTCCTTGTAGGTGTCCTCGTCCTCGTTGGGCAGGAGCAGGATGGGCATGTGTCGCCGATCGGCTGTGCGCAGCGTGTGCGTCCCGCCGCAGATGGCTGAAATCCGGATCGGATGATCGGTGATTCGGTAGGCGGTCTCCTCGTCGGCCAGGATCAGCACCGCCGCCCCGACGCTCATCGCGCAGCATTCCAGGAAGGTCAGCGGATCGGCCACCATCTCGTTCTTGAGGATGTCCTCGACGGTGTACTTGCCGGGATTCTGAGCGAACGGCGAGTAGCAGGCGTACTCGTGGTTCTTGCAGGCGATCTTGGCCAGCGTCTCGTGGGGCACTTCGTTTTCGTATTGATAGCGCTGGGCCATCAGGGCGTAGTAGGCGGCGTACATCCAGCCCAGCTCGCTCTCGAAGTCCTTGCAGGCAGCACTGGCGATATAGGAGTTGCCCACTTTGGTCGGCACCTCGTCCATTCGCTCCCATCCCACTACGGGTACGCAGTTGGCGTACCCGCTGGCGACGGCCTGGGCGCCGGCCAGCACACTCGACCCGCCGGTGGCCCCGCCGGTCTTGACCTCGATGTTGCCTAGCGGGTCGAAACCGAGATAGTCATGGATCTTGGCGGCGGCCAAGAGTTGATCGCCGAAGTGGTCAGCGAACTGGGAGTACACGCACCAGTTGACCATCCGCCGAAGCTCTTCCGGCGAGACCTTCAGGTCGTTTTCCTCAACCGCCATGCGCATGGCTTCGGTGCATAGCTGGCTGCTGTTCTTCTCCGGGTAGCGTTTGCGGAAGTCGGTCAGCCCGCCGGCCACGATGAAGACCGGCTTCTGGAAGCGCGGGATGCGCAGGTTGCCGGGCCCGAACTTGATCATGAGTGAAACCCCTTTAACTCGTTTCCCGTCGGCCCAGTACGGCTCCTTCGGAGTCCGGCGAACCGATCGGCCTGGCGCGTGAGCTTGCCCGATTCGCGGGGCGGTTACGCATCGGCGGGCGTATCATAATGGCCGGCCCGCGGTTGGCAACTGGCCGCTTCGGGCGAACCTGTCGCTAACCGAGCCACGACCCTCAGGGAGCGGTTTTTCTGCTCCCCTTCCTCACCGCTTGCTATTACCCACATTTTGCCGTGGTGGTTTTGTGGGTGCAAGTCGATGGGCGTCGTCGGCAGCGGGCTGACAGGAGGTCGGGATGGCGCCGGGGACCGAGTGATGGAGGGCAGCCATGGATGGCAAAGTCCAGATGGTTGAATGTGACGATGGGGCAGGCGAGCCCTTCGGCGAGGCGGGCCTGGGGGATGTGCGACGCGCGCGGCGTTTGGTGAAGTGGGGGGTGCAGATGGCAGGCAACAGCAGCGGGACTATCCCCCAGCAAACGCAGCGGTGGGCTGACATCAAGGCAGCCTACCGTTTGTTCGCCCAGGAAGCGGTGACGCATGAAGCGGTCTGCACGCCGCACGGGCAGCGGACGCGGGAGCAGGCGGGCGGGTTATCCGTGGTGTTGATGATACAAGACACGACAGAGCTTGATTTCACGTATCACACCACGTCACCGTCCGCCGATCTCCTGCCAGGTGGTGCGCGTAGGGGAAGACGCCCCGCCTGGCGAGGCCGAAGGGTTGGAGTGGATTCTGCTCACCAGCCTGACCACCGAGACTTTCGAGCAGGCCGGCTATGTGAGTGAGGGCTATGAACTGCGGTGGGTGGTGGAGGAACTTCACCAGAGCGAGATCACCGGGCGTCGGGTGGAGGAACGTCAGCTGCGGGACACCGATCGGCTTGAGCCGCTCATCGGGCTTCTGAGCGTGCTGGCGGTTCGTTGGCTGCAGAGGAGGTACACATGCACGACGTCAGCAATGTCAATGATGCCCTTGACCGGCTCGCGACGGAAGTCTACGCCGATGGCGATTCCGTCGTCATCAACGTGGACTATGAATACCCTATCCCTCTCGCTGGGTGCTGCACAGCGAAAGACATTCTCAGTCGGGTGAGCCACCTTTGCGAGAAGACCTGGATGACACCAGACGTAATCCGGGGATTCATTCACGTTGCTGCGCGGGAAAACGGTGTCAATATCGAAGATTCCTAGCGCTCGGATCTGGGTTGGATGAGCCAAGGCATCGCCGCGCGACATGCTCACGGTTGCGCGAGCTTGCTTGCCTTCTTCGGCTGAAGCATGGTAGAGTGTTCTATATGCCAAAGGATCCCATCGAGACTCCGCCGAGGCATCGAAAGACTTGTCGGCGCTATGAGGATGTCGGCCACGCCTACGCTCTGACCTTCTCCGGTTTCAAACATCAGCCCTTCCTGTCACGAGACCAAACCCGTGAGTGGATGATTCAAGCGACCGACCTGGCTCGAACCGAGCAGGGACTCGATCTTTGGGCATTCGTCATCATGCCCGCGCACGTCCACCTGCTGATCCTTCCCACTTCCCTGGACTACTGGATCAGCGCGATCCTTAGTACGTTGAAGCAGTGTGTCGCCAAGCGAGCAGTTCTTTATGTACGTCGGCAGTTGTGCGGCTGCCCATCCAACTGGCCCTGGTCGAGCGCCTCATTCTATGAAGGGCATTCGAGCGGGCCCCTGAAAATCGATGTCAACTCGCTGCCCGACGATCCGCGTAGTTTATGATGAACGGCGCCTCTCATGCCCACGCAAGCGTGGGCATGGCACCCAGCCGACCAAGCGAATGTTGACCGACGCCAGGAAGAAGAGATCCGCGGGAGGGGAAGCATGAAGGACGACGCCGAGTATCTCCCACACTGCTTCCGACACTTTGCCGACATATGCGAAGGGTCTTCGCCTCTCTACGCTGCGCTCTCTCGGCGTGTGGCTGATGATCCGCAGGTGTTGGCGCTGGTGGCTGATCGACAGTCGCGCCAGCCGCCGTCCAACCTGCTGTTTGGCTCGGTTCACTATCAGCTTCTTTCGGGTGTGGATCATGCCCTTGCGGACTTCTACCTATCGGTGGGGGGGCATCGATCGCCGGATCAGGCCTACCCGGCGTTTGCTGACTTCTGCGGTGAGTTCAGGGAGCGGCTTGTGGAGACGATCTCCACACCACGCGTGCAAACCAACGAGGTGGGACGCTGCGGACTGCTGATGCCGGCCTTTGCCTTGGCGTGGGAGCGATGCGGCCGAACGCGACTAGACCTGATCGACGTCGGCTGCAGTGCCGGGTTGAACTTGTTATTCGATCACTACCACTATGAATACTCAGATGGCCGGCGGTGCGGGCCGGATTCGGAGGTGCGTATTCGGACGGAATTGCGCGGCCATCGTATCTGCCCACTACCCCAAGTCATGCCGCAGATCGCCGAGCGCGTCGGTGAGTTCCGATGCCGTGGCCTGCCTGTTCCATAGCCACGCGATCTGTCAGATGAAAAGCGAATGGCGTGACGACTTTGAGAGCCTGCTGGCGGAACTCGGGCGGCGCCGCCGGCTCATGCATATTTCGCTGGAGTGGCTGGGCGACTAGTAGCCCGGGCGCGCTATCTCGGCGGTGGATCGTGGAGGTATTCTCCGCGCTCACAGGCGACGGTGAACCCTTCAGCCGACGACTTCAGTTTCTCCCACTCACGGCGGATATCGTCGGCTTCGCTAGCTTCGATTTGACCGTCGTCCTCGATGGACCGAGTCACCGTCAACAGGAGCTCGCTGAACGCCTGGACCAAACGCTGGGTGTGGAGCAGCAGCTCGGTGTTCAGATCAAATCGCTTCATCCTCGGATTGCTGACGAAGAAACCGTTGGCCTCGTGGCAGAGCCAGTTGACCACCTCGACACTGCCGGTGGCTTCGACGATGTCGCCGAGTCGATCCAGCGGATTGCGCGCCCCACTGGCCCCGTTGCCCTGGTCACTCGATTCCTGACACCACTTATAGACCAACGCCGGCGATAGCCGGAGCTTGCCCGCCAATGCCTTGACGCCGATCCCCTCGGCGGCTCGCCGTAACACCTCATCGGATCTCATGAATCGAGTCTCCTATTGCCAGCCCCAGCCGGATCCCGTGTCACTCCGCGGCGGAGGCACCGCTTCGTAGTGACACCACGGCCTGGAGTGCCAGACCGTGCCACCCGGCGCCTCGCCCCATGGAGGCTACATTCCCGGCTGGTCATGGCCTATTATAATCATTTGCGCTTTTTGGAGTGGAGGAACGGGTGAAGACTCAGACGCTGGGGGAGATTCAGACGCTCTTGGCCACCGCCGGCTTGCGGCCTCGTCGGCGACTGGGGCAGAACTTCCTGATCGACGGGAACCTGCTTCGCAAGCTGGTCGATGCCGCCGATATCGGACCGCAGGATACGGTGATTGAGGTGGGCGGGGGTACCGGGAACCTGACCGATCACCTGGCCGATCGAGCAGGTAGGGTGGTGGTCCTGGAGATCGACCAGGGCCTGCATCGCCTCCTGGAGTCGCGGTTCGCCGATTCGCCCAATGTCGAGGTCCATGGTCAGGACGCCCTGCACAACAAGAACCGCCTCGGCGAAGTGTTGCAACGTGAGCTGACCAACATCGACTCGCCGCCCGAGACACTGGTGGACGAGCCGCCAGTGGCACCCCCTCAGGCACTGGTGGACAAGCCTCCAGTGGCACCCTCTCTGGCACTGGTGGCCAACCTTCCTTATGGGATCGCGGCTCCTCTTCTTATCAACCTGCTGCTGGAAGCACCTCAAATGCGTCGGTTTTGTTTCACGGTCCAACGGGAAGTCGCCGACCGTATGGTGGCAGAGCCCAACGGCAAGACCTACGGCCCGCTGTCGATCACCCTCCAGGCAACGTGCCACATCCGTCGGATCGCCAACGTATCGCGAGCCGCGTTCTGGCCACGCCCGAAAGTGGACTCGCAGATGCTTCGCCTCGATCGCATGCAGGACGGCCCGCTCAGCCATGCCGAACTGCGCCCCTTCGTCAGCTTGGTGCGGGCCTCGTTCCTGCATCGCCGCAAGACGATGGCGTACAACCTCGAGTCCGCGGTCGGCCGAGAGTCCGCCAAGCTCGTGGCCGATCTGGTGGATGAACGTGCCAGGCCGGAGAATGTGACGGTGGCGCAGTGGATCACGATCCACCGACGCCTTGGTGACCGCCACGTTGTCGATCCGATCGACCCTCGCCGAGGCGACGCCTAGTGTAGTTTGTCACGCTGTTTGCATCTTATCCGAGCCCCGACCGTGAGGGCGGGGGACAGAGAAACCGCTCCCTTACGGTCGCGGCTCGGTTCACAAAGACAGCGGTACTTATGAAACACCACACTACTAGCGGATTCAACGTCGATGGCTTCCACGATCGCGACTTGCTACACTGATGGGATTGCCCCGGTGCCCAGTGGGCGGGGCGTGGGTATGGGATTGCGGCAGCACCGTCGGAGGAAGAAGCCATGAACGCGTTTCGGCTCACCGTTCTTGCCCTGGTCGTTGCGATGCACATCGGCTCGCAGGCGGCACAGGCCCAAGACAAGATCTACCTGGCTGAATACAAGTTTGAAGACCCCAAATTGTATCGGATGGATGTTAACGGCGGCAGTGTCGAGGAATTGAACGTATTTCCGACGGCCGACTGGTTGCCCTTGGGGCTGCAACTGGACACCGCCGCGGGCAAGATCTACTGGACGCACGGCAGTTTCAACCAGGGGGCCATTCGACGAGCCGACCTGGACGGCTCGAACCTGGAGACGATCGTGGCCGGCCTGACCAACCCGCGCGGCTTGGCCCTGGATCTGGAGGCGAACAAAGCCTACTGGTCCGACACGCAGGATGACAAGATGTATCGCATCAATCTCGACGGAACGGGAATGGAGGCGATCGTCGATACCGGCCATCAGTACGGTCGCCCACGGCTGGATCTGGCGGGCGGTAAGGTCTACTACGGCAACTTCGGCACCCATGAGATTCGTCGCTGCAATCTGGACGGGTCGGATAACGAACTGCTCTTCGCCGACAACGTCGACCAGGCCAACGGCATCGCCCTCGATCTGGATGCGGGCAAGCTCTACTGGGTGGATATGCAGACCAGCTTCGTGACCAACTACGTGGCCCGGGCCAATCTTGACGGCACGGACTTCGAGCTGCTCTACCAAGGGCTTCCCACCTCGTCGGGACTGGTCAACATCGAGATCGACGTCGAAGTCGGCGCCATTTATTGGGCCGACGAAATCACCGCTGAGGAAAAGGGCGTTTGGCGAGCCAACCTGGATGGTAGTGATGCACAGCGCATCTACGAGAGCCCGGAAGGTTGGAACGCGGGGGCGATCGTCCTTCTGATCGGCGAATCGAGTTGTGAGGGCGATGCCAACGGCGACGGGGAGGTCGATCCGCTGGACTCCGGTTACGTATTGGCCCGTTTCGGCTGCCCGGTGGGCACGGGGGATCCCTCCTGCGACGCCGCCGACCAGAACGGTGATGGAACGGTCGATCCGCTGGACAGCGGGTTCGTGCTGGCTCGATTCGGGACGTGTAACTGAACTGAGGAACTAGGTATGCCGAGATTGCTGTGGATCGCCGTAATGTCGTTGTCGATGGCGCTAATCGCTCATGCGGATGATTGGCCCCAATGGCGCGGACCCACACGTGACGGAGTGTGGCGCGAGACCGGCTTGGTTGAGAAGTTTGCCAAGCCGCGACTCGACCTGGTATGGCGAGCGAAGATCGGCAGCGGGTACAGCGGCCCGACGGTGGCCAACGGGCGGGTCTACGTCACCGATCGCCTGGTCAGCCCGCAACAGGTCGAACGAGTTCACTGCTTCGACGCCGCCACCGGCCGGAAACTCTGGACCCATTCCTACGACTGCCCCTATCGCGACGTTGGCTACGACGCCGGCCCGCGTGCTTGTGTCACCATCGACGACGGACGGGCATACTCGCTGGGCTCGATGGGGAATTTCTTCTGCCTGGACGCCGCCGATGGCGCAATTCTGTGGCAAAGCGACCTGCTCGAGGCGTATTCCATCAAGATGCCGATGTGGGGAATCGCGGCAGCGCCGCTCATCGAGGACGACCTGGTTATCCTCCAGATTGGCGGTAAGCCCGGGGCCTGCGTCATCGCGTTGGACAAGAAAACGGGCAAACTGCGCTGGCAGGCCCTGGACGATGGAACCTCCTATTCAGCCCCGATCATCATCGACCATGCAGGTCGGCGGGTGCTTGTCTGTTACACTTCTCACAACGTCGTAGGGCTGGACCCCAAAACCGGCAAGCTCTTCTGGAAACACCCGTTCCCGCCGAAGCGAATGGTGATCGGGATCTCGTCTCCGGTGGGCCATGGCGATCATCTCTTCTTCACCAATTTCTTCGACGGCTCGTTGCTTCTTCGACTGACTCCTGGCGCACAGAGTGTATCCAAGGTTTGGCAGCGAGGCGGCCCCAGCGAGCAGAAGACCGACGCCCTTCATTCGATCATTTCGACACCGTACTTGAAGGGTGACTACATCTACGGGGTGGACAGCTATGGCGAGTTGCGCTGCCTCGAATTGGCCACCGGGAATCGGGTGTGGGAGAGTTTGGCGGCTGTGCCCAAGGCTCGCTGGGCTACGATTCACTTCGTCGAGAACGGCGACAAGGTGTGGATGTTCAACGAGCGCGGCGAGCTGATCATCAGCCGCCTGTCCCCGTCCGGCTTTGAGGAGATAAGTCGGGCCATGCTGATCGACCCTACGCTCGATCAACTGAGGCAGCGCGGCGGCGTGTGCTGGGCCCACCCGGCGTTCGCCAACAAACACGTCTTTGCCCGCAACGATAACGAGCTGGTCTGCGCCGACTTGAGGGCGCAGTAGTCGGATGGTTATCCTGCCCTCTACCCGGGCCTGGAACCTTTGAGGTCGAAGCACACCAGGCGGTCCAGGTTTCGGGCGTAGAGGCGGCCCTGATACAGCGCCGAGACCGTCCAGCAGCGGCCGTTGAGGATGGAGGCCTGCGTCGTGGGGACGAACCCGGTTGGAGATGCGGGGGCGATCTGTAGCTCGCCGCCTTGGCTCAGGACCAACAGGGAACCGTCGGCGATGATGACCGTGCCGTGCTTGAGGCGGGGGACTTCCCAGGCCAAGACGCCGGTCCGGAAGTTGACGCACTTGAGCGACTTCTCGTCGCTGGTGTAGAGGTGATCCTGGTAGAGGATGCAGGATTGAAACTTGTTACGCAGCACGTCGCTTTCCCAGACGGTTTCGGTGGCCAGCTTGTCGCCGTCGGCGCGCAAGCGTAGCAAGATAGCGCCGTGTCGATAACCTGAACTGAAGAACAGATGGCCGTCGTGGTAGATCGGGGCGGCGGAGTTGACGTTGTAGCTGGTTTTCCAGGGCATGGTCCAGACCTGAGCACCGGTGGCGGCGTCGGCGATCATGGCGGATCGGCCCATGAAGCCGGCAATGTATCGTTTGCCCTGAAAGGTGAACGGATAGGGAGTGGTATAACCCGCGACGTCGGAGCCGCTGGTCCAGACCTTCTTGCCGGTGATCTTGTCGAACGCCACCAGCGCACCGGCGGTTGCATCGCCGGTGACGACGGCTAAGTTGCCTTCGATGAGCACCGAGCCGCTGTAGCCCCAATGCGGCTTTTCGTTGAACTGCTGCGACCAAAGCTCGGCGCCCGAAGCCGCATTGAACGCGACGAGCTTTCCGTGGCCGCCCATGATGTAGACTCGGTCCCCATCCACCGTCGGCGTCGCTCGCGTTCCATCGCCGCCCTGGGGATCCCGGTAGCGTTTCTCGAATGGTTTTTGCCATATCACAGCGCCGGTATCGGCGTTTAGGCAGAAGAGTACCTGCTGCTGATCGTCTTGTGTCCCGCAGGTGTAAACTCGGCCGTTGACGCAGGCGAAGGAGCTGAACGCCGAGCCGACCGTGCGCTCCCAGATTAATGGGATGGGTTTGTCCCAGGTGGTGGTCAGCCCGGTTTCGGTGCTGATACCGTCATGGTTGGGTCCGCGAAAGTTGGGCCAATCGGCCGCGGCGGACGGTGTTGCCTGGACAAGTCCACCCGCGACGCACGCAATGACGACGAGCAGGACACTTGGATGCTTGATGATGCGATGCATGGTTGAAGCTCCTCGATTAGGCCATCTCATTGAGGCTACAACGTATCCATATCCGAGCCGCGACCGTGAGGGAGTGGTTTCCTGCGACCGAGGCGTCACCCTTCGCGACCACTCCCTCACGGTCGCGGCTCGGTTTGTCGCCACCGTTCTGCGACACCACAGCAGTTGGCGATCTCGTGATTTGGCGACTTGAGCCAATCACCCAGTCAGCAAATCACCATATCACCAAATCACAACATCACCAAATCACCGACTGCGCACGAGGATGGCTCGGTCAACGGCCGCCTGATCGACGGCGCCGGAAATGTCATTCAGGAAACGCTTCCCATCCTGATAATAGCCGGCCGTGCGTCGCAGGTTCGGCACACGGGCGCACCAGAAATCGTTGACCGCCTGCATGAACAGCTCACGGAAGTATTTGCTGACGATGCTGGCCAGGGCGGTGGGCATGGCAGCCTCCTCGCCGGAGGTGACGAACTGGATGTCGCAGCCGAGCGTTAGATCGGCGTCAGATGCCGGGCCCGACGAATGCGAGGCAGGCTGTCGGTGCCGATTCCGGGTCAGCTGATAGGCGCTACGTTCGGGCGATTCTTCTAGGATCCGTAGGTCGAACCCTTGGAACGCGGTCATCAGGACTTGGGTGTAGTGCTGTCGCCCACCCTGGCGGTCGATGCAGATTCGGACCGGGTGATCGGCGGCTTGATCGAGGATCCGCTGCACGATACGAAGGGTCAAGCCGAGCGACACCACCGCCTTGTTGCGTGTGTTGGACACAAAGACGTCCCGTCTTCACCCCATGATCGGATCGTTACGTGGACAACACTTAATGCGAGCGCTGGCTCTCCTACTTGGACTGAACAGTCGTTCGCTGGCGCTCGGTATATTACTGAGGGCCATAAAGAAGAATACCTGATGCTCGACAGTAATAGGATTGTTGGTGGCGGGATGAGTCTCAGAAGCGGGCCGGTATTGATTGGGTCGGATGATTTAGGTGCAGTATGGGAAATAGGAAGACAAGAGCAGGGCGGCGATGGTTCGTATATCTTAGGACCGACAAAGGATCCAGGTGGAACACTTCTCTATGCTGTGTGGCACCAGGCTTCGACTAATCTAACTAAGCTACTTATTTCTATTAATGGTGGACGTGCCTGGTTCGATATACTCCCGACGATTCCACGTAATAGTGCGTCTGGTGATCCCTCTGGTGGTATTATGTATGATGTACGGGAGCATGCGCTCTATATCGCCAATAAGGGCGGCAACACAAATGAGTCGTTCTACATCTTTAGGCTCGCGCCTGCGCAGCAATTAGGAATCCTTACTGATATGTCGGAGACTTCTATTCCAACAGGCGAAGCATCATATAATCACCCAGAGCCGCATCAATCGATGGCGCGGATACCTGGAGTATAGAGCGTGTCACAGTTCCAATCTCAGGCACAAGCGATTCAGCAAATCTGGCGGGAAATCCAGATGCTCAAGGCCCGTTTCGGCAGCATTGTGCAGCAAGATGGTAACCTACGTCAAGACGGAACGGCTACAAGAAGAGCCGGGGTGATGCAGACGCATGACCATCTAGGTACTGGTGAAGGGGGACTAATTGCAACGAAGCCGACGACTGGCAGAGGTTTCTTACACAAGCTCGCAAGCTCGCATGAGTACATTCAGTCAAAGCTTGATGCTACTGCGGCTCCTGGCGTCACAGACGATTCTGATAGCGGCTACGCGGTCGGTTCTATATGGATTGACGTAACAAACGACAGAGCCTATGTTTGCGTTGATGCATCTGTGGGGGCTGCTGAGTGGGGAGTTATTGCCTCTAAGAGTAATTTCGGTGCTACTGCCATACCTGATCAGAATGAAGATGAGACG
>JADFPW010000073.1 GCA_022562105.1 Planctomycetota bacterium | reverse complement strand
GCTCCGCGGTCAGGCCCAGCTGGCGATCGGCCTCCCGCAGGAGCAGCCCCCCGGCGTCGGAGGTCAGCCGACCGCCGTCGAAATTGGCGGTGATTTTCTGCCGCCCAAGCCTGGAAAACGATAGCGACTTGCGGTTACACTCTGTCACGGAACGGCCTCCTTGCCTTGGGTGATTGAGTTCTCCAAAACCCTATCATACAAGGTCGAGAAGGCCGTCTCTATGCGCAAACCACCTCACACTCGTGAAATATCCAGGCTAGTGCTACTGGTGTTGCTCCAGTTCGATCCCCAAGTTCCGCCAGCCGTCTGGTGGGTCGACCTGTTCGGATTCGCCAGCGGTGCTTCTGTCGCGGTTTTGTTCATCTACCGCAGAGCGTTTTCGCGGCGCTCGGAGGAAGCCCAATTGACTATGGCCGTAATCGTCTGGTTGGTGCATGTCGTAGTGTTCATGGTGCTCGCCCGGACGTACTGAGCACCCGGCAAGTGTCGTCGGGAGACCGCTACGACTACTATTGCGCCCCGTAGGCGACCTGGAACTCCGCGAAGTCGTGGTGATCGACGTCCCCGTCTTCGTCGGCGTCGTGGACGTCGCATGGGGGGAATACGTCGATGCCTGGCCCGGTCGTGCAGGCGACGAAGTCGGCGTAGTCCAACAAGTCAATGTCCCCATCGCCGTCGTGGTCGAAGTGCTCCAGAATGGGCGTATAGGACCCCGAGAACACCACGCCGCCCATATCCACGTTGATCGTAAAACTCAGCGAGTTGACCCCGTCAGGCAGGTCGGACGGGTCAATTTCGTCCGAGAGTGGATCGAGAAACAACTGGTCAAAGACCACCGTGCCGGACCCGCCGGTAAAACGACCGGAGAAGTCCGACTCGCCGATGTTGTCGATCGCGAGGTCTTCGTTGATGAGCCCAAAGAGTCCTACCAGGTGGGCCGTGCCGCTGATGTGAAACATGGCCGACGGAAAGAACACGCCGCCGTCGGGGTCGAGCGGCCCGCCGAACGGCTCAACGGCGTCGAGTTGCAGGTTGCTAATGTCCACGTCCAGATCCAACAGGAATCCGAAGTTGAAATGGAACGAGAGTGGCCCGATCGACACGCTCATGCCCTCCACTGTCACCTCGTCCCACGGCGGATCGGTGGGAGTCAGGATCGCAGTGGCCGTGCCGGTCGCTGCCGCCGAGTCGCTGTCGGTATCCACCCCACCGCCGAATACCGTGTCGAGGGATATTGTCACCGTGACAGTCACGGTCGCCCCGGGGTCGGTGGTCAGGTCGGCGAACCCATCGGCCGACGCCAGGTCCGAAGCGGACAGGACACCCACAACCATCCAAATCGATCGCTGGTAGAACTGCTTCATCTCCCGCATGCTCAATCCCCTTCAAGCGCAGCTGCGTTCCTCTCTACGTAGAACGATGCCGCTACCAATCAACCTCCGGCTCATGGTGCGCACGAGCCACACCGCCCCACTGGGGTGGGCCTGCCTCCGTGGCCCACGTCATGGTCGATGTCCACGATCGGCCCAGTGAGACACGGGATACGCCCCGAGAATTCCATGATAACCGATCCGACCTCTCGAGGGTCGTCCCTGGGCCACTGGGGCCACGCGAAATTAGGTTTTGTTGCTGTGGTTGAGAATCCCAACCCATGGGCCAACCCTCGAGCGGTCGGCTGGGTCCGGTAGTCGAGCGTGTCCGTCGGCACCATGGAGCAGAAGTCTGAGGCTGGTGGCTGGATTCCTGGTGGCGGGAAGCCAAGGGTGGCCGGCCCAGGCGGGTGAGCCGGGGTAGGCCTCGCGCCATATGGATTGAGCACGTCAACAAGCCGATGAATGACCGAGAGACTTGGGGAAGGTTGGGTAGACGGCCTTCCATCTGAACCCGTGGGCCGGCGCTAGCATCGTGGAGACGTGGAATGGATGTAAAGTTTGTCAATCCGTTTGTGCAAGCGATCGGCAACGTTTTTCGCACCATGGTGCAGACGGAAGTGACGGTCGGGCGACCGCATCTGAAAGCCGAGCCAGCCGCTACAATTGACGTCTCAGCGATTATCGGCCTGAGCGGCGATGTCACCGGCTCGGTGGTCCTTAGCTTCGATCAGGAATCCGCGGTGACGATTGCGTCCAAGTTTGCCGGCACCGACGTCAAACCTGATCATCCGGACTTCGCCGACGCCCTGGGCGAGCTGGCCAACATCGTGGCGGGCAACGCCAAGAAGGACTTTCACGGCTACGAGGTGAACATCTCGTTACCCAGCGTGATTATTGGTGAGGGTCACACGGTCTCTACGTCGCACGTGGCCCCGCAACTGGTGATTCCCTGCGAGTGTCCCCTGGGCAATTTCGCGGTGGAGGTTTCGGTCGAGACGGAACAAGAGCGAATAGCCAAGTCTTCGATGGCTGGTGCCGAAGCGGGAGCATGAAAATGAAGATCCTCCTGGTTGATGATTCGAGAACCATTCGCAACATCCAGAAGAACACCCTGGCCAGCATGGGGCACACGGACATTCTCGAAGCGGCCGACGGCTTGCTGGCCCTGGAGGTGCTGTCCAAAGAGACTCCGGACCTGATTCTGGTCGATTGGAACATGCCCAATATGGACGGCATCACGCTGGTCAAGAAGATCCGCGAGACAGACAAGCGCATCCCGATCATGATGCGTACCACCGAGGCTGAGAAGTCCAGGGTCATCGAGGCCATCAAGGCGGGGGTGAACAACTACGTGGTCAAGCCATTCACGGCCGAAACCCTCAGCGAGAAGATCGACCAGACGTTAGCCAAGGTCGGCGCCGCGGGATAACGCTTCGTTGAACCCATCATCGCCTACCGCGCGGCGGTTGGGAGTCTCATCGCCGCATTGGTCTCACGTGGTCTACCGATGCACCCTTCGTCAATAGTCGATCCCCCCTTCCCACCCACGTTAGCGCAACACCGCCCCTCGATCACGGCGCCGAGGAGGTCGGCCCCGCTGGGCTGTCTGCGTAGAGGTTGTGTTTCCTGACATAGGCTCGCACGGCATCCGGTGTGAGATATCGAATCGAGCGGCCCTGGCGGGTGCGGCTGCGGATCTGGGTGGCGGAAATGTCGATCCTCGGCGTATCTACGCAATCGCTTCGCAAGCGGGTGATTTGGGCGTCGCTCAAGCACGCTCGCAGCACATCGAAGTTCAGCCGATCCCATCCCGGCCTGGAGGCCACCACCATGTGGCAGGAATCCACCAGGGTGGATATCCGGTGCCACTGGATCAGTTCATCCAGGGAATCGGCTCCGATGATCCAAAAGACCTCGGCGTCGGAGCCTAACCGGCGGCGAAAATGGGCGACGGTGTCGATGGTGTAGGTTCGACCGGATCGGCGCAAGTCGAATTCATCCAGTACGAAGCCCGGCTCACCCTCGATAGCCAGGGTCACCATTTGTGCTCGATGCGATCCGTCCACCAGGGAGGTGGCATCCTTGTGTGGCGGATTGGCGGTGGGAAGGAAGATGACGCGGTCCAGGGTCAGCTTCTCAGCCACGCTTCGGGCCATGATCAAGTGTCCGAAGTGAATGGGATTGAAGCTACCGCCGAAAAGCGCGACCCTCTCCGCCATGGCCTATACGAGCCTCCGCTCTCACGTCGATCGCCGAGTCGGCCATTGCGTTCCGGCCGGGTCAAGCTGTTGACCTATCGAACTTTCAAGGCCAAGCGCATGACTGTGAGGTTGGCCGTCCACTGAACCACCTGCACGGCCGTCTTGCGACGGGACATGATGGTAGGTGGGCGTCCCGCAAGCGTCAACGAGCGGGTCGGATGCCGGCTAGTCGATTGGGCGCCGGATGCATCTTGTCCGAGCCCCGACCGTGAGGGAGGGAGACAGAAACACCGCTCCCTCACGGTCGCGGCTCGGTTCGCAAAAACAGCGGCACTTCTGCAGCGCTTCGCTAGCCGGTCGGGATTCGGATTCCCTGGAGGGCCTCGAGGCTGCCGGCGATGTTTGATGCGACGAACGATCCCAGGATCAACGTGAGGATCCACCCGAGGAGGGAAATGATGTTCAGGCCGATTCCGGCCCATGCGCATCTGGTGCCTTTCGGGGCGACGCCGGCCCGGCGGGCCTGTGAGATCCGCCGAAGCGCCATAAGCCCCAGAACGATTCCGATAATCTGGGATAGGATGGGGATGAGGGGGACCGCCCCCATGGCCACCGATGCCACAGCGAGCCGATTAGAACGCATGGTGGGACTCGGCGCCGGAAACTCGGAGGTGGTGCCGGTTGGGCTAATCGGAGCGATCGGCCGAGCTACGGGAACCCCTGATGCGAAAAGGGGAGGATTGGGCGCCGTCGCCACGGGCGTCTGGCCCGTGTCAGGCATGCGAGCGGGTTGTGTCGGCTGGGCGCCCATGACCGGCTGATCGTCGCTGCCGCTGGGCGCCTTTAGCTGCACGTTGAAGAACGTGATCGCGACTGACTTGCTGGTCGGAAACCCTCCTCCTGGGCCTCCCAGCCGCGCTGCCACGGCCGGCGAGGCGACCGCGCGGTTTATGAAGGGCGGGCTAGAAGGCGGACCACATTACCAACGGCCTGCTGGCTAGGCGGTGGCTTTGACCAGGGCTTTGATGTCGGCCGCGTCAATGCGGTGCACCGGCTTGCCGAGCTCATCGGTCAGCCAGGACATCACTCCCGGCGTGTAGGGAAGACTGCCGGCTTGTAGTTTGGCCAGCATGCGCGACTTGCGGCGAATCTGCTCTTTGCTCTTGCGCGGCGCATTAGCGCACTTGGTCTCCGCTGCCGTCTTCTGTCTTAGATTGCGAATCTGCTTGCGTCTCATTCCCGATACTCTCCAATTTGTGTCCGACAGGCCGACTCGCCACCTCATGGTGTGCGGGCTATCCGATGCCTGTCGCCTGCATCGAGGCGTGAATGGCTCGGGCCTGATACCGCCACCCCATCGGTGTCCCGCAAGGGGCGCAGAAGCGGCCATTGTTCAGGGGATTCCGGCGTATGTCAACGGGCCCGAGATCCAAACAGTCGATCGATCCCCGTCAGAACACGCTGGCGTCCTGGTGTCCGAAGATCCCTCCCTGGGCCGAGGATTGAGGTATGATGGGCAACCTGTTTCCCGATGTCCCCCAGATGAGGCTGGAGACATGACCGCGTCCACCGCAGCAACCATCACCCGCTTTCGCCCGGAAGATCCACCGGGGCGAGCTGTTCTGACGCGAATCGTGTTCGGGGCGGCCAGCGACGGAACCGCGATCCAGGCTGACGACCGCCGGGAGGTGGAGCTCCTGGCCTCGTACGGCCAACGTGAGGGCTACTCAGCCGACATGCTCTACGGCGGTTTTCAGCGGGGGAAGCTGGTCACCGGAACGTTGGCCGTCGAGTCGCCCGGGCGGATGGCGTTGGTGTTCATTCCGCCGGGACGCGGCATGGAGCCTCACGAATCGATGACCATCCGGGCCCTCGACATTCTGCGGTCTGAGGCCCGGCGTCGCGACATTGTCCTGCTACAGGCGTTGGTGGATCCGGCGGACCGTCAGCAGGCCAACGTCCTGGCTGGGGCGGGGTACTCAAAGTTGGCCACCCTGCTCTACTGCCGGCGGATGGTTCATGTTGCGCCCCCGCCCGCTATCTCGGTCCGGGATTTGGAGTTCGTCACCTACGCTGAGGGTGGCGATTCCCTCTTCTTGCCGGCCGTGGCAGCCACGTACGAAGGCAGCCTTGATTGTCCCGGGCTGGCGGGCCTACGGGCCATTGAGGACGTCGTCACCGGCCATCGGGCTACCGGGGAGTACGATCCCAACCTGTGGTATGCCGCCAAGAGCGACGGGGAGACGTTGGGCGTGTTGCTGCTGTCGCCAGTGGCTGGACGGTCATGCTTCGAGGTGGTCTACATGGGGGTGGTCCCGGAGCACCGAGGGTGTGGGGTGGGCAGCGCGCTACTTGCTCACGCGTGTCGTGTGTGTGAAGAGAAGGGCATTGACGAGCTGATTCTGGCGGTTGACCGCGAAAACACTCCCGCCCGGGCGGTGTACGATCACTGGGCGTTCGCGACCATCGCCCAGCGCGACGCGTGGATATTTCCGTTGGCCGAGCGTGGCGGCGACTAGATCGTTCACTGGTGTTCGTATCTGCCTGGTCGGCAAGACCTGGGGGTAGACGCAGGCGCTTTGTAGTGCAGCGGAAGTGATCGAGTCCCGGCGCCTTCCGCACCGCGAGGCCGGTTGTCCACCGTTTATCCACAACATGAAACAAACGTGTTCCTTCCCGGTGGGAAAGAAAAATTTGCGCGCTGTAAGTTATTGTGACGACCGGTCGGATGCGGTGCATACAGCATGGCGAGCGGTTTTTTTGATTGACTGGTCTACGCTGGAGTGGTAAATTCACCGACGTTGATTGGACGTTGATTTTGTCTGTTAGCCAAGCCCGGGTCAATGTAGGGAACGCGATGCTACGGCCCGGGCCGACCGTTTAAGTGCCGTATTCATAACATACCGAACTTGGTACGCGCCTGAAAGGGGGCCTGCGATGGCGGTGCGCGCTGTGGACGAGGTGCATCTGCTCGAGGAACGAGTCGCGGAGTTGGTCGGCCCGCAGCGGTACCGACTGTGGTTCAAGGATGCCACCCACCTGACGGTGGCGGACGGTTTTCTCAAGGTGGGGGTTCCCAACCTCTTCGTAGGAAACTGGATCGAGAACCATTTCTCCGAGGCGTTGGTCAAGGCTGCCGAAGACGTGGTCGGGCGGCGGGTGGATGTGGCCATTACCATCGATGCGTCGTTGGCCCGCAATTTGCGCAAGAAGCAACCGGATCGTCAGCTCGACCACGCGGACAACTACCCGTCGCGACAGGCCCGCGCGCGGAAGCGTTCGGGATCCGCAGGTCATCCGATGACGCTACCGGGGCGCCTCGATCGGTTTGTCGTCGGTTCGAGCAATCGGTTGGCCTACAACGCAGCGCGCAGCGTCGCAGAGGCTCCGGCGACGCAATTCAGCACCCTGTTTCTTCATGGCGGATGCGGGCTGGGAAAGACCCACCTGCTTCAGGGAATCTGCAACGAGATCAAGGAGCGTCACCCGAATCTGCAATGCCTCTATGTGTCGGGCGAGGGTTTTACCAATCAGTTCATCTACTCGGTCAAGAACGGAGACCGAGACGCGTTCCGCAATCGCTATCGCAGCGTGGACGTCCTGGTTCTGGATGACATCCACTTCTTCGCCAATAAGCGGGCGACCCAGGAGGAGTTTCTGCATACCTTCAACGCCATCGATACTCGAGGCCGGCAGGTGGTATTGGCCTCGGATGCCCATCCCAAGCTGCTCGGCGAGCTGTCCGGGTCGCTGGTGGATCGGTTTCTTTCGGGCATCGTGGTGCGGGTCGGCTCCCCGGACGAAACCCTGCGGGTGGAGTTTCTCACCCAGCGGGCCAAGCGCATGGAGCTTGACCTTCCGGACGAGGTGATCGAGTACGTCGCCGGGAACCTGGAAGTGAACATGCGCGAACTGGAGGGCGCTCTTCTGAAGCTGCTGGCGATTGCACGGCTTGAACGGCTGCCAATCACCCTGGCGACGGCGAAGGTGGCGCTGCAGGATCATATTGCCCACTGTCCCCCGCTGATTCGGCTATCTGATATCGAAAGCATTGTAGCCATCTACTTCGGCCTTTCACCGGCCGATCTCCACACATCGCGTAAGACACGGACGGTTGCGTTGGCGCGCGGAATCGCGATGTTTTTGGCGCGGAAGCATACGGATATGAGTTTCCCGGAGATCGGCCGATTTATGGGCAACAAAAACCACACCACGGTCATCCTGGCCTGCCGCCGCATGAAAAAATGGCTTCTCGAAGACACCACGGTCCGATGGCTCTCGCCCATGGGCGATCGTAGAGGGCAACTGTCGTCGATCATTCCCGAGTTGGAAGCCCAGTTCCTCAACGGCTCAGCGTCACATTGACCCGATGCGGATGCGCTCTGTCGGGTGCCACTGGTGGCTGGCCCACCAGTGCCTGATGGGCCAGCGCGCCGGCACTGGTGGACAACCCACCAGTGGCACCCATCAGTCGGTGAGACAGGGACCATCAGGTCGGACTCCAATTCATTTTGTTCGTCGAATCGGCTATGATTCCGACTCAGCGTCGTTGGTCGGGCGCGGGGCGCGGCCGGCATGGACGATGACGCAAACCAGCAGCCAGGAGTGATGATGGCGGGTCGACGAACGAGCGAACCACCGGAACACGTTGCAGGGCGTGTGCAGCGCTTCCGCGAGCGAATGCGCCTCAAGAAGATCGAGGCCACCCTGCTGACCAATCGAATGGATTCCTTCTACCTGACCGGTTGCACGGCCGAGGATTCGGCGTTGCTGGTGACGCCGAGACAGCTGCGCATGATCAGCGACGGTCGGTTCCAGGATTCCATTGATGAGGAATGCCCGTGGATTGACAAGGCCATCAGGCGTGGTTCGCTGGTGGCGGAGATTGCCAAGGTGTGCAAGCGCCTGCGCCTTTCGTCGCTGGCGGTGCAGGGGGATGTGGTCAGTGTTGACCTGCATCGCGAGCTGCGCAAGGCATGCAAGCCGATCAAGCTGACCATCGCCTCACCGATCGTGAATCAACTTCGGCGCATCAAGGATGGCTTTGAGATCAGGGCCATCGAGAGCGCGAGCCGGGTGGCCGAGGCTGCGTTCCGATCCACCTGCCGATCGATTCGCGTTGGCCAGACCGAGCAGGCGATCGCCGCCCGGTTGGAATACGAGATGAAGAAGCGCGGGGCGTCGGAACCCGCGTTTCCGTCTATCGTGGCGGAGGGTCCCAACGCGGCCTTGCCGCACGCTTTTCCGGGTGAGCGGTGTGTTGCGGCGGGCAGCATGTTGCTGCTGGACTGGGGAGCGTGCGTGGGCTTCTACCGTAGCGACTTGACCCGCGTAGTGGGGATCCGTAGGATGCCGCCGCGAATCGCCAAGATCTACCGGATCGTTCTGGAGGCTCAAGAGAAAGCGATTGCGGCGATACGTCCCGGGCGACGGGCCTGTGATGTCGATGCGGTCGCCCGGGCGCACATTCGCAAAGCCGGTTTCGGGAAGGAGTTCAGTCACGGGCTTGGCCACGGACTCGGGCTCGACGTTCACGAGGCGCCCAGGCTGGGTCGCCAATCGGAGGACGTGCTCGAGGCCGGCATGGTGGTGACCGTGGAACCCGGGATCTACGTGAAGGGTGTCGGCGGGGTGCGCATCGAGGATGATGTTCTGGTCACCGCGGACGGCGCTCGTGTGCTAACCCATCTGAACAAGGACTTGGCGTCGGCTATCGTGTAGCGCGATCGGAGAGATCTCTTGGTAGACACAAAACTGATCCGCGAGCTTGTTCAGTTGATGGCGGAGAACGATCTGACGGCCATCGAATTGCGTGACGGCGAGGAACAGGTGAGCATCAAGCGTCGCACGAACGAGGCTCCCGTGGTCGTCGCTGCACCTGTCCAGCAGGTCGCCGGGCCGCTCCTCGCCCCGGCGACGAACCCAGCGCCGGCGGTCGAAGTGTCACCGCCGGCAGACGATCCGGATGCGGGGTTGGTGCCGATTGCTTCGCCGATGGTGGGCACATTTTATTCGGCATCCCAGCCCGACGCCGACCCGTTCGTGAAGGTCGGAAGCTCGGTGACCCCCAATTCCGTGGTTTGCATTATCGAAGCCATGAAGGTGTTCAACGAGATCAAGGCCGAAGTGTCCGGCACGATCGAGCGAGTCTTGGTGGGCAACGAATCGCCCCTCGAGTATGGCCAGCCGTTGTTCCTGGTTCGCCCCAGCGGATGAACTCGGTGACGGTATCTAGTCGGAAGCGCTGGTCGGCGACAGCTGTCGCAGCGGAACTCGTCGGCCTGTGGTGTGGTCTCGGCGATCCATCGGCGGTCGGCGCGTAGTCCCCATGTTCAAACGAATCCTCATCGCCAATCGTGGAGAAATTGCCCTGCGGGTTATCCGTGCCTGCCGGGAAATGGGAATCGAGACCACCTGCGTGTTCTCCGAAGCGGATCGGGGGGCAGCCTATCTCGAACTGGCCGACGAGGCCGTCTGCATTGGCCCGCCCGCACCGGCGGAGAGCTACCTGCGTAGCGATCGGATCATCGCTGCGGCCGAGATGACCGGAGCCGAAGCCATCCATCCCGGCTATGGTTTCCTGGCGGAGAACGCGCAGTTTTCCGATCAGTGTCGCGAGTCCAATCTCCAGTTCATCGGCCCGTCGGCTGAGGCCATGCGCTTGTTGGGTAACAAGGCCGCCGCTCGTCAGTTGGCCAAGAAGACCAAGGTGGCCATCGTCCCGGGCAGCGACGGCGTTATCGATGACGCCAAGGCCGAGAAAGTGGCCGAGAAGATCGGATACCCGGTGATGGTCAAGGCCTCCTCCGGGGGCGGTGGTCGCGGGATGCGCCTGGTGCACGACAAGGACCATCTGCCCAGCGCCCTGTCTCAGGCCAGGCAGGAATCGCAGGCCGCCTTCAACGACTCGGAAGTCTACATCGAGAAGTTCGTCCATCAGCCGAGGCACGTCGAGGTGCAGGTGATCGCCGACCACCACGGGCACATCGTGCATTTGTATGAGCGTGACTGCACCGTGCAGCGGCGGCATCAGAAGCTGATCGAGGAGACTCCGTCGCCGATGTTGGCGTCGCGCACCCGCCAGTCGCTGTGCGCCGCCGCGGTCAAACTGGCCAGAGCGGCTCACTACACCAACGCGGGCACGTTCGAGTTCTTGGTGGACCCCAAGGGCAAGTACTACTTCATCGAAGCGAATACCCGCATCCAAGTGGAGCATCCGGTGACCGAGGCGACCACCGGTGTGGATTTGATCAAGACGCAGATCCGCGTGGCGGCCGGCGAGAAGTTGGCATTTACACAGAAGTCCATAGTTCCGCGGGGGGCGGCGATCGAATGCAGAATCAATGCCGAGGATCCAAGCCAAGGATTCCGGCCTTGCCCGGGCCTGATTGAGGTGTTTCGCCCGCCGGGCGGGCTCGGCGTGCGACTGGATACGCACGCCTATAGTGGGTACACCGTCTCACCCCACTACGACTCGCTCATCGGGAAACTGATCGTCCATCAGCCGACCCGAGCCCAAGCCATTGAGACCATGCTACGTTGCCTGGCTGAGTTCGTCATCGAACCCACCCGCACCACGGTCCCCTTCTACCAGAAGATCTTCAATCACCAGGAGTTCCGGGAGGGGAAAGTGGACACCAGCTTCATCGAGCGGGCGTTCCCCCAGTAGACATCAACACTGCACTGGAAGAAGTGACTTCGGCGGCGTTCCCGCGCTGATCATGCGGTGCCCGGGTCGAAGTTGACGTGGAGGTCGCCGGCATCAACTGCCGGCGAAGGCTCGTTGGAAGGCGCCGAAGTCGATCAGATCAATGTCGCCGTCAAGGTCCGAATCCCCGGCGATGCACTGACCATCCACCGGTCCGCCGCCCGGGCCGGTGAAGCAACCTTGGAAAACGGCGTAGTCCGCCAAGTTCACGACTCCGTTGCCATCGAGGTCGCCGGGGAGCGGCGTTGAGCCAAGGGTCAGTTGCCAAACCTGATCGGTGGTTGCGCCTGGAGCGGTCATCCCACCGACGACGACCCACGCATCACCCGCACGAACCAGACCTCGATGATCCATGGTCGGCGGACGCTTGCCCCGGGCGATGATCGTTTCCCATTCGTCGGTTGATGGATCGTAGGTCAGGACTTGATCGAGGGGGAGCGATGGATTGCCGTCGTATCCCATGCCGTCGAAGTTGTAGGGGTTGTCGGTTCCGCCGACCAATAGCAGTCGATCATCGCCGGTCCCCCCCTGGGAACCCGCGGCTCGGTAGGTTGGCAAGCCGGGGTGCGGATCGACTTCGAGCCATTCGATTTCGGTGACATCGCCGACCTTGCGAGGATCGATCTGACCGACGAACACGCGGTCGGAGATGAGAAAGCCACCTGCTGTGTTGACCCCATCCAGGTAGACAATGCGATCGCCGATGATGGTCCCCGCATGACCGAACAACCCCGGGAGGGGTTGCTCGATGCTGCTGGCGAACGACCAGTCGTCGGTTTGCGTGTCGTATACCTGAACGAAGCGGACGTTGTCGTTGAAAGGGCCATGCCAGCCGCTGACGGTGTAGAGGTAGCGATCCTGGTAGACACCGGTGACGGTATCGTCCACCTCGAAGAAGATCTCAGCCAGCTCGACGTAGCTCTCTCCATCGACGTCGTATCGAAAGAGGCGATGCTCGGTGGTTTCGGAAAACCCCTCCACCGAGTAGCCGCCGATCAGATAGACTTCGCCTGCGACCGTCACCGCGTTGGCCCCGATCTTGGCCAACCCGTTCAAGAGCGGTGCGTCGGCGATCGATTCCCATTCACCACCCGGCAGGGTTATCCTGAACGAGAGGGGCGTGATGGTGTCCTCATTAAGCGGGTCGATGATGCCCATGAAGGTGTAGATCGTCGTCGTGCCGTCCCCGTTATCGACGGAGGTGACCGCGTTGTTGGAAACGGTTATGGGAAGCGAGGCAAGCTCGGTCCAGGCGGGATCGCCGGCGAGTGCAGACCACGGGCCGAAAAGTACCCAGCCCGATAGCACGGCTGCGGCGCATGCTAGATGCAAGCCGGGCATCCCAGATGTCATCTGATTGTTCATCCCCTCGCGTCACTTCCCGGGCTCGCCGTGACATCACTAAAGAATGCGCCATCATCTCGTGTTGGGGCGCCGTTGTCAATGCTTGACGCTTGCCTACCGTGCGTTATTGAGGATCGAACGGTCCGCCGAACGGTGACGGAGCTTGTCGGTCCCATGGATTGCGATCCATGGGCTTGTGGGGTGTTTCGCTTCCCATTCCAACATCGATAGTAGATTCAGGTTCCGTAGGGGATTTCTGGGTCGTTGCGAAGAGGTGGGCGGATGGTCTACCATTGGCTGATCGTCGGCCGAGTTGGTAGCGCCAGCGCTCGTGTGCAGGAGTCCGGTATGGGAACACTTTTGATCGCGGCTGGTAGTTTCGTCGCCTACCTGATCGCCTACTACACCTACGGTCGATGGCTGGGGCGGAAGGTCTTCCAACTCGACGCGAAGGCGATCACGCCGGCGGTCGAGGTCGACGATGGGGTGGACTATGTGCCTACGCGGCGCAGCATCGTCTTCGGCCACCATTTCACCAGCATCGCCGGAACCGGGCCGATCGTCGGGCCGGCCATCGCCGTCTTTTGGGGATGGCTGCCCGCCCTGATCTGGGTGCTGGTGGGCAGTATTTTCATCGGGGCCGTGCATGACTTCGGCGCGTTGGTGGTCAGCCTGCGCAGTCGCGGACAGACCATAGGCGACGTGGCTGCCCGGATGATCAACCCGCGTGCCCGGCTGCTGTTTCTGCTGATTCTGTTTATCGCCCTGACGGTGGTGATCGGGATATTCGGGCTGGTCATTGCCACCATCTTCGCCACCTATCCGAGTTCGGTGTTCCCGGTTTGGATTCAGATTCCGATCGCGGTGGTGGTCGGATTCGGAGTCTATCGCCGTGGTGGGAAGGTGCTGCTGCCGTCGTTGATCGCGTTGGGGTTGATGTACGCGTCCATCTGGATCGGGGCGTACTGGCTGCCGATCGACTTGACCGACTTCGGGCTCGCCGCCACCGGCAGCGCGGCCGAGCTGGCCGGGGGGTCGCCGTATGCCAACGCGATCGTGGTGTGGACGGTGCTGTTGTTGGTCTACTGTTTCATCGCCTCGGTGCTGCCGGTGTGGACGTTGCTCCAGCCGCGCGATTTCATCAACAGCAATCAGCTTATCATCGTCCTGGGATTGCTCTTCGTCGGCTTGATCATCGGCCCGCTGGTGGGCAAGAGCCTCACCTTCGTCGCTCCGATGATCAACCACAATCCGCCTCTGGATGCCCCGCCGATCTGGCCGTTCTTGTTCATCACCATCGCCTGCGGGGCGGTCAGCGGGTTCCACTGCCTGGTGTCCAGTGGAACGAGCAGCAAGCAGCTCATGTGCGAAACGGATGCCCGGTTTGTGGGCTACGGCTCGATGCTGCTGGAGGGTGGCTTGGCGGTGATCGTCATTCTGGCCTGCACGGCGGGTCTCGGCTACGGCGTGTATCAATTCGACAGCGACACGAGCCGGTACGTGCCGATGTTGGCCGCGGACGGCACACCCGTGACTGGCGAGGCTGCCTGGAACACGTACTACGGCGCCGGAACCTGGGCGTCGATGCGTTTGCCGCAGAAGATCGGCGGCTTCGTCGAGGGCGGGGCCAACATGCTCGGGGCGGTGGGTGTGCCGAT
>JADFPW010000426.1 GCA_022562105.1 Planctomycetota bacterium | reverse complement strand
GGGCGCCCCTGGCGCAAGTACGGAATCTGTTAGGTATCAGGTATCAGGTGTCAGGTGGGTATCGGAGAATCCCGGACAGTATTGGTTGAAAACCGGTGCCACACTGTACTCGTGATAGGAGAACGATCGGCATGATCGCTGCAAAGGTGCTCATGATGCTCGGCGCCGTCTTACCTGCGGCCGAGCAGGACAATAACGTCGAATGGTCGGGGATCACGCATGTGTCGTTCCAGGACCGACGACCGCTGTGTCCGCTCAACGGCGAGCCGTTCGCCGTCCAGGTGCGCACCTGGGCAACCGATCTGACTGCGGTGTGCGTATGGGTGGACGATGGCGTCGCCCCGGTCACCTGTGTGGATGGTTCGTTGATCGCCGCGCGGGGCCCCTACGACATTTGGGAAGCCCACGTGCCAGCCACGACGTCGGCAACGCTTTTCTACTATTTGCAGCTAACCGATGGGACGGACACGGACTATCTCGGCACCGTCGGGATGAGCGACGACCCGCCGGCCGGCAACGAGTTTCTGATCGACTACGCCACGCTGAGTCACGCCCCCTTCGGGGCCACGCTCCATCCGGGCGGCGGTACTATTTTCAAGGTCTGGGCGCCGAACCCGATCTCAGCCTTCGTTCGCGGCGAGTTCAACGGCTGGGGTTTGGCCGACCTGATGAACGACATCGGCGACTCGTTTACGCTCTATCTGGACGACGCTGACTACCGCGAGATGTTCAAGTTCTACTTCGAGCCCGGCGCCGTGTGGAAACCCGACGCCCGGGCTCGTTCGCTCAACCCGGAGGACAACTACAACACACACATCGAAGACCGGTTCGCCTACGAATGGAATGACGCCGCCTTCGAGACGCCCGCCTTCGAGGACATGATCGTTTACGAGCTGCACGTGGGCACATTCTCGGGTCGAAACGACGGCGGGACCAACAACCCTCCGACCTACCGCGACGTCGTCGATCTGCACCTGGACCACCTCATCGAGCTGGGCATCAACGTCGTCGAGTTGATGCCGGTGAACGAGTTTCCCTGGGACTACTCCGGCGGATACAACCCGGTCTCGCCCTATGCCCCGGAACGGATATGGGGTGATCCCGACGACTTGAAGTACCTGATCGACACGCTGCACCAGAACGGCATCGCCGTGGTGGTGGACATCGTCTGGAACCACTTCTCCCCCACCGACAACTACCTCTGGCTGTACGACGGGAACCAGATCTACTTCGACGACCCCGCCGAGGAAACGCCATGGGGCTCACAAGCCGATTTCGACGAGCCTCAGGTGGCTGACCTCTTCGCCGACAGCTCACTTTACTGGCTCGAGGAGTTTCACGTCGACGGATTCCGCATGGACGCAACCGATTTCATGAACTCCAACCAAGACAGCGGGTGGGAGCTGATGCAGCGATTCAACGACGAAATCGACGCCCGATGGGCCGACAAGATCGCCATCGCCGAACAACTGCCTGACGATTCATGGGTCACACGCCCAACAAGCCTCGGCGGGGCCGGCTTCGACACCCAATGGTTCGATCAGTTCGTCGACGACGTGCGTCAAGCCATCTTCGACGCCGCGTTCGGCGATCCACAGATGTGGAAGATCCGAAACGCCATCGAGGGCGACGGCGAGTATCTGGAAGGGGTGCAGGTGGTCAACTACATCGAGGCCCACGATGAGGCCTGGTCGGAAAGCGGGGGGCAGCGCATCATCGTCACCATCGACCCCAGCTTTCCGCACGACTCGATCTATGCCCAGGGTCGCACCAAGCTCGGCCACGCATTGGCCATGTTCTCGCCCGGCATCCCTATGTTCCTGCAAGGGTGCGAGTTCCTGGAGGATACCGACTTCGGCAGCAATGCTCCCGGAACACCCGAGGCCCGCCTCGATTGGAGCAAGGTGGAGACCTACGCCGGGTATCTACAGTTCTTCAAGGACATGATCGCCGTCCGTAAGTCGAATTGCGGATTCCGAGCGAACGCACCAGTGGACGTCAGTCACCTCAACGAATCGGGCAACGTCCTCGGATTCCACCGCTGGGACGGCGGCGGTAACGACCTGATGGTCGTGGTGAGCTTCAGCAACAGCGATTTTACGGACTACGAGATCGGCTTTCCCCAGCCCGGCCTCTGGTTTGAGATCCTCAACAGCCAGGCCGACGTTTACGGCGGTAGCGGCCTGGGCAATGGCGGGAGCATCGAGACCGTGCCGGTCGCCCAGGACGGGTTCGCCGATTCCGCATCGATCGTCGTGCCCGCGATGAGCGTGATCGTCTTCCGATTCAACGACGCGCCTCCCTGTGACGGCGACGCCAACGGTGACGGGGCCGTGGATCCGCTCGACTCCGGGTACGTTCTCGCACGGTTTGGTTGTCCGGTAGGCACGGGGGATCCCAGCTGCGACGCCGCAGATGTGAACGGCGACGGCGCGGTCAATCCGCTGGACAGCGGTTACGTCCTGGCCCGTTTCGGCAACTGCGGGTAGCCGACGCGTCAGACTCCGCCACGACCTGCGAGACTACGTGTTGCGATTCACTAACGTTCCGTTTCGTAGTTGCGCGTTTTTGTTAACCGAGCCGCGACCGTGAGGGAGTGGTTCTTCTGCCACCCTCCCCCACGGTCGGGCCTCAGATAAGACGCCATCAACGTCGGTGCGCGGCGCCATCGGCATGAGCAGGCAAGTAGTAGTCCGCGGCGTATTCACAAAGCATGCGCTGGCCGGTGAACCGCTCGCCGGCTATTCGCGCCGACTCAGCCATCATGCGAACCCACCTTCCGGGTACGTCGTCGCGGCCGCGATCGTAGAACTGTGGAACCACCTGCTTTTCGAGTAGCTCGTATAGCGCATCCGCATCGCGTCGATCCTGAACCGGTCCGCTCGCGGTCGATTCACCGTCTCCGATGACCCACCCGTTACGCCCGCTGCACGCCTCCGCCCACCAGCCGTCAGGAATCGAGCAGTTTAGTCCGCCGTTCAGCGCCGACTTCATCCCGCTGGTCCCGCATGCCTCCTGGGGGCGTAGTGGGGTATTCAACCACACATCACAGCCGGCGGTCAGCATGCGCCCGACCTCGATGTCGTAGTCTTCCAG
>JADFPW010000072.1 GCA_022562105.1 Planctomycetota bacterium | reverse complement strand
CTCGATGCCATCGGCGGCGCGTCGGTTTTCACGTCGTTTGGTAGCGGACCGTTGGAGATCAGCGATTCCGGCGATGTGCTCTGGTACGGTGATTGGGACGATGCGAACACCGACATCGACACGGGTCTGTTCTTGAACGACGAGCTGCTGGTCCAGGAAGGCACGACGGAAATCGATTTCCTCTTCGTCGATACGCTCCGTGGCGTCGAGGATGGATACCACATGAGCAACAACGGGCATTACATAATCTTTGAAGCCATTCTGGAAGACGGCAGCGAGGGGGCGTTCCTGATTACCTTGCCGGCCGCTGATTGCGAGGGCGATGCCAACGGCGACGGCGTCGTCGATCCGTTGGACTCCGGCTTCGTCCTGGCTCGCTTCGGGTGCCCGGTGGGTACGGGCGATCCCAGTTGTGACGCGGCCGACCAAAATGGTGATGGTGTCGTCGATCCGCTGGACAGTGGTTTCGTCCTGGCTCGGTTCGGTGTTTGCCCGTAAGACGCCGCTCGCCGTCCGGCGGTATCGAGTAGTGGGCAGCGCACATGGCGCAAGAAAATAGCCTCTTCAGCCAGACTCAGGGGAAGTGAGGAACGCGATTAGAGCAGCACTTCCCTAGCATCCACGCCGAAGAGGCTATTACTCGAAATCACTCGACCCGTTCCTCCGAAGCGTAGCTGGAGTTCTTGCTACGGAGTCTACGGCGCCAGGTGATCGAGAAAACAGAGCCCGATCAGGCACGACTCCCCCAACTCATTTCGGCTGATCAGCTAGCCGATTGGTCGAATCCTGTGGTGACGCTCTGTTTGCTCTCTCCCGTTTGTATTGCTAGCAAGATGCGTGCCAAACGCTGATGATCGACGCTCGGAGGCCTGCAACAGCCCGAAAGCGGTCTGGAGGGCGAACACGTGAGGATGTGCAGCCGGGGTGGCCGGCATGCACGGGGCGCTGATTGACCTGATGGGCGTGCCAAATGACACGATTGGGCGATAACGCCCGGCTTTCGGTCGCTCAGCCTCTCTGTCCAAGCGGCGAATCGGGAGACAGGCACATATCGAAGTTTTGCGGAGGTCGGTGACGCTGGGCCTATCGATCGGTGACCGGTTCGGCTTGTCGCGAATGGGTCTGTTGTTTGTTGCTGATGATTTTTCCGTCACGGAGGGTGATGATTCGATCGCACTGCTCGGCGATGCCTCGTTCGTGGGTGACAATGATGATGGTTCGACCCTCATCCCGCAGACCTTGGAAGATGGACATGACCATCTCACCCGTAACCGAGTCGAGGTTGCCGGTGGGTTCATCCGCCAGGATGATCAGCGGGTCATTCATCAGTGCCCGGGCGATGGCCACCCGCTGTTGCTGACCGCCGGACAACTCCATGGGACGGTGATGTGCTCGATCGGTAAGGCCCAGGAGTTCGATGACCTTACGCGATCGTTCCCGCCGTTCATCCGGTGGGACGGCTTGGTAGAACAGCGGTATCTCCACATTTTCGGCCACGGTGAGCTGTTGGATGAGATTGAAGCTCTGAAACACGAACCCGATTCGCTGGCCTCGAATGTCCGATAAGGCATCGTCGTCCAGGTACGAGGTGTCGATACCGCCCAGCACGTACCGCCCGGCGCTGGGCCGATCGAGACAGCCCAGGACATTGAGCAAGGTGCTCTTTCCCGAGCCGCTGGCCCCGCAGATGGCCGTCGATTCACCGGCGGTGAACTCGATGTCGATGTTGCTCAACGCCTCGACGGACACCGGGCTGCCGGGAACGTGGTAGACCTTGCTCAGCTTCTCGACGGAGGCGACGATCACGTGGTAGGCGTCCCCGCCGACGATTCCGGTTTCTTGGGCATGGAGGTATTGGAGTCGCTGCCGGGGCGCCCGCCACCGGCCTTCTTGCCGCCGCTCCACTGAGATGACGACCTGGGTTCGGTCGATCCAGATCCACCCGGAGGCTTCCGCGTGCCCTTCATCGTCCCTCCTGTGGCGTCCAACGAGCCGCGGACTTTAGTCCGCGCGGACTGAAGTCTGCGGCTCGCGGGGCCACCGCCCCGCTGGGCAGACTCGATGTCGTCCGGAAGCAGGCGCATGAGCTCATCGCTCACCGCCAGGAGGATGGGGTCGCCGATCGCCAGACCGGAACGAACCTCCACGAACTCATTGCTAGCGGCCCCGACTTCGATCTCCACCGCCTCGGCGGATCGCGATGATCCTCGAAAGACGAAGTGCCTGGCCCCGCGGCCGTAGACGGCAGGTACGGGGATGGCGAGGACGTCGTCGAGCTGTTCGATGATGATCCTGACCGTAGCGGTGACCCCCGGTTTGAGGGGTACAGTAGTCGGGTTCAGGGTAATGACCGTCTCATACTCTTTGAGATCCGGATTCAACCATCCCCCTTTGGAGTCGGCAACGCTGGCAATTCTGGTGACTTCGCCGACAAACTGTTGGCCGGGCACGCCTTCAACCTCGATGTAGGTGACTTGGCCGACCTGCACCTTGTTGCTGTTGGATTCGTGAATGCGGACGGCCACCTGCATGTGGGAGGGGTCGGGCAGTTTGATGATGCCCTGGCGTTCGTACACCTCGGCCCCTTCGCTGATCTGCCGGCGATCGTGGCGACCGGAGCCGGTGTCGTAGACCACCAGACCCGGGGCGGGGGCGTAAATCTCCGTGCGGGCCTGCTGCTGTTTGTATTTAGCAAACCGCTGTTCGGTTAGCTGGAACTCGGCCTTCTTGGCGGCGAGATTGGCCGTCGACTTGGCCACCCGAGCGATGCCGCCTTTCTTGGTGCGTTCCAGGTCTTTGCGGGATTCGTCCACGTCGGATTCTTTTTGGCGCAATTCCTTCGGGTAGGTATACATGGTCAGAATCTTGATGGCTCGCTTAGCCCTCTCCACCGAGACCTCTGCCTCGTACAGGTTGAATTGAGCCGTGAGCCATTCGCTCTTGGTGATGATCTTGCTCTCGCGCCCTTCGTAGAGATCTTGGGCGTCTTGCCAATCGAGTTCGGCTCGTTCGAGAACCTTCTCTGCCCGCGTGACATCCAGCTCCGCGTCGGTGTGCTGTTGTACCCAATCGCCCTTGACGTATTTCTCCAACTCGATTTCGGCCACTTCCAACGCCAGCGCCCCCTTGCGTACCTCGCTGGCATTCTCCCCGATGAGAATCTCGTGTTCCTGCTGCGCCGCCTCGGCAGACGCCTGGGCGTTGGCCACCCGGATCTCCTCCGTACGAACGCGGTCGTCAATCTGATCGCTGGCCAAACGCACCAGCAACTCGCCTTCCTTGACTTCGGTGCCCTCGTCGATAAGCCAGATGATCGTCGAGCGACCTTCCACCTGTGACTTGATGCTGACGCTCTTGGCCGCCTGCAGCTCGCCCTTCTCCTCCAGGATGACGGCCAGGTCGCGCAGCTGGGCAATGTGAACGGTCGGCTCATCGGCGACCGTCCCACGCCAGACGGACGCATATGCGAGAAACGAGGAGACGGCAATTAGTACGAATGCCAAAGGAAGGCCGAGGCGGATCAGCGGGCCGCGACGCGAGTCACGCACTGGCGCTGATACCGATGGGGATGGGTTTGACGACGTAGCCGGTTGTGCGGAGAGTGTCGTAGTCATGGCGGTTCCAGTCTCCTTTGACTCGCGTGGTCCAATTCGGGCTGCAGCCGACGCTCGTGCCGCTGCTCTCAACCACGGCAGCGTAGCGTATCAGAATGTGCTCGCCGGGGCAAGGAACGGGAGTTGAAGGGTCCAACGGCCGCCTTGAATCGACCTACTTCTTGGCGCATGATGGGCCGAGACCGGTCTGGCAGTGGATCGATCAATGAGGCGTAACTGCAGGAGACCGGCATGCTGATCGACATGATGGTAGTGACCGTTCCCTTGCTCGCCTGGCTGCCCGTGGGGCAGACCGCCAGCACCGACACGACGCCCTCCCACGACCGCCCCGATCACGTCGTCCAGTCGGCCCTGGAACAGCTCGGCCTGACGCCCCAGGATGTACGAATCCGTCTGACGGATCTCAACATATTCGACCATCAGCCGAGACGCTTGCCGATCGTGGAATGGGCCCTGGAGAACCCGTTAAGCACGCCATTAGTGGCCGACTACGTAGCCGCCGCCTTTTCCGTCGAATCCGTGGCTGACAGCGTCGGCGCTCTGAGCCAGTTGTCGCGCTGGCTTGGCTGTACCGTGAGGCGAAACCTGATCGGCGATCCGCTCGAGGCCGCCAGAGAATTGGCCAATCAGCCCGATAGCCTGGTTGGCGCCGTCGCCCGCCTCCACGTCCTCGGCGGCGAGGAGCTGACCGAAACTCATCGGCAGATCATCAAGCGCAAGTGCAGCCGCCTTCCCACCGAACTCAACCAGGCGATCGCCCTGTTGCTCTACGTCATGGCGGACGCACAGGAATGGGCCGACATGGCGATGGAGAGTCGCGACCACGCCTCCTGGGATCGAATCCTGGCGGTCCTGCGCAGGCCCAACGACGACCAGCCGGCCGACGAGACGCTCAGCTCCATGGAGCAATACCGCGAGTTCCGCGAGGTCACCACGGCGCTCCGCTCTTTTGATTTGAGCCTGTTGTTCGTCGGGGCGCAGGAAATCGTCCTGGCGGTGCATGAGGTGCGCCCGGTGCTCGAAGAATACTCCACCGCCGAGATGACCCAGACCACCCTGCGCATCGACACCCCGCTCGGTGACATCGACATCGGACGCAGTCAGAAAGCAGAACGCGACTCGGCGGCGCTATTGGCCATCGATTTCGGCGGTGACGACCTGTGGCACTACGCCGGCTCCAACCGCCCTCCGGTCGGTCGGGTGTCGGTGGCCATCGATGTCCGGGGGAACGACCGGTATATCGCCCCGGACGGCGCCGTGGGAAGCTTCGGTAGCGGGCACTGCGGAATCGGCATGCTGTTCGACTTCGCCGGTGACGATCGGTACGAGTGTCAACTGCAGGGACAGGCGACGGCGCTGTTCGGCATCGGCTTGCTGTACGACGAATCGGGCGACGATGAATACGTCGTCGTCGATCATGGTCAGGCTGCCGCCCAGGCCGGGGCGGCCATGCTGGTCGATGTGGCCGGCCACGATCGCTACCACGGGTATACGTTGGTTCAGGGGTTCGCCGGACCTGGGGGGGCCGCGGCGTTGGTCGATCTGGCCGGCGACGATCGGTACATCGCCGACGATTCCGACATTCGCTATCCATCAGCCCAATCCGCCGAGCACAACAACTCGCTCGCCCAGGGGGCGGGCCTGGGAACTCGCGGGGACTACCGGGAAGGGTTGAGTGCGTGCGGCGGGGTCGGAATGCTCTACGACAGATCCGGCGCCGATCAATACTCTGCCGGCGTGTTTGCCCAGGGGGTCGGGTACTGGTTCGGATTAGGGATGCTGATCGATGGAGGCGGGGGGGATACCTACACGGGCCAATGGTACGTCCAGGGGGCCTCCGCCCATTTCGCGGCCGGAATCCTCCTGGATCGATCGGGGGATGACGAATACCGGGCCGCGATGGCGATGGCCATGGGCGCCGGACACGATATCGGAATCGGAGTCTTGGTCGATGACGAGGGCGACGATATCTACGATGCCCCCGGGTTGAGCCTGGGCGCAGGAAATGCCGCCGGATTGGGATGGTTCCTGGACCGGACCGGACGAGACACCTATCGGGTGCGCGGCCGAAACAACCTCGGCTGGGCGAGTGCCAACCAGACCGGCACGCTTCGGGCGGCGATACCCGCCGTAGGGGTATTTATGGACCTGGCCGGAGCTGACCGCTACCCGGACGGACACGGCTCCAACGGCGAAGAGTGGGGTTCGACGCCCGACGTCCCTCGTGGCGTACGCCCTGGAGTCGCTCGGGCGATCGACCTGGGCGACGGGCAGTTACACCCCGATCGGTGATGCAGGAATCGGGTGAACGCACCTCACAGCAGTACCAATACGCATAGCGTGCTGGTGCTTCATCGACGTTCGATTGGCGAGTCGTAGCGGCCTGCGCCTCGTAGGCCGGGGTTTGATTGACAGCGGTTCGGGGGAAATGGGGCCCAGGGCAGGGATGGAGCAAACGGCGAGGCGATGAGCGCAGGCGAGGTAGATCTACTGACGGCGATGATCGCCGAGGGCGCGTTGGCCCTGGTCTTGTTCTACAGCCTTCTCGCGCGCCGCAAGATCACCGTCGGCCGCCGTACCGCCGACATCCTACTCATACTCCTGTCCGCGGCCTCGATCTTCGCCTACGTCGATTTCGGTCGTTTGCGGATGGGCCCTCGGGACAATCCACACGACTTCTTTCACTACTACGTGGGGGCGAAGTACTCCCCTGAACTAGGCTACACGAACCTGTACCGCTGCACCCTGGTGGCGGACATGGAAGCAAATGAGGCCTTCAAGCGACCCACCTCGATACGCAACTTGGAAGACTATCACTACGAGAGCGTCTCACGCGTCCTCAGTAATGCCGGGCAATACAAAGCGCTGTTTGAACCCGCCCGGTGGGACGAATTCTGCGTGGACGTCGAGCATTTCCGGTCCCTCCTGCCCCACAGCCGATGGAACCGGCTCTTCAAAGACAAGGGCTACAACGCCACCCCGGTGTGGAACATGGTTGGACGTTTTCTGACCAATCGGGCCCCGACGGACAGCGAGCTGGCCATGGCGCTGTTGGTCGCCTTGGACCCGGCGCTGGTTGTGGTAATGCTTCTGTTCGTAGCCCGGGCCTTCGGCTGGCGGGCCGCCCTGTTCGCCCTGATCTTCCACACCACGAACTTCATGATGAGCTTCCTGGCCATCAAGGCCTCGTTTCTCCGCCTGGACTGGGTCACGCTCATGGTCATCAGTGTATGCCTTCTCAAGCTACGACATTACAAGTCGGCGGGAATGGCACTGGCCTACGCGGCGGCGGTGCGCATCTTTCCCCTGATCTTTGCATTCGGACTCGGCGTGCGCTGCGTGAGCCACCTGATCCGAACGCGCACCATCCACCGCGGACACCTGGGCTTCTTCGTTCTGTTTCTGCTGGTCATCCTGGTCTTGGTGGGCGCTGCCGCGCTCGACCATGGAGGGGTCGGATCGTGGAATGACTTCTACGACAAGATCACCATGCACAACGATGACGTGCATAGCTTCCGAGTGGGTTTCAAGTACGTATTCCTCATGACCTACGGCCGGGACCACGAGCCGTGGAGCACCTTCGCCGCCGACGTTCAGAACACATTCAAGGATCGCCGCGTCGTCTGGTGGACCATACTTGGCGCGGTTCTGATCATTTCCGCCTACGTCGTTCGCAACCTGGAGGACTACGAAGCCGTAGCCTTCGGGGCTGTTCCCACATTTTTTCTAGTCGCCCCGACTTACTACTATTATGTGTATCTTCTTATCCCGTTATTCCTTTTCCTTCCCAAGCTAGCCCAACTGGATCGAGCCCTCGGACTGGTCGGGATGTTTGCGTTCTCGATCGCTGCATTCATTCTAAGCCAATTCTTTCACCTGGACCTATCGTTGACCTTCCTTCTCTCGTGCATGATGCTGGCCCTGGTTCTGTACATGACCGTGGTCGCTCTGCGGTGCGATCCGCATTTGCAACATGGGGTCGCAGCGTTGGGCCGCAGCCTACGAGCCAGGCCCAGACGATGGGTGGCGGTGGCGGTTCTGGTAGCGGGCGTTTCTGGTGGACTAATCCTCCGTAGCGTGTTCCGGGTCGGCCCGGTCCACCACAGCAAGACCAGCGTGCTAATGCTGACCCTATGCACGGTCCGAGCGGACCATCTCGGGTGCTACGGCTATGAGCGAGACGTGTCGCCGAACATCGATCGTCTGGCGGCTGACGGATTTCGATTCCAGCGCGTGTTGGCCCAGGCCCCGTGGACCCGGTCCGGGGTGGCGGCGATCATTACCGGGATGTATCCGCGATCTCTGAACATCGAGGATCCGGAGAATCAGGAGAACTACCGCAAACTCCACGACGACTTCACCACCATGGCTGAGGTCATGCATGAGTATGGTTGTTACACGATCGGTGTCACCGCCAACCCGAACACCAACGCCGTCTTCGGTTTCGATCAGGGTTACGATCACTATGACGATCCGGGGGCCCTGTGGCAGGACGGCTACGGACGCAAGAACATTTGGAGTTCTGCGGATGTCAACCGGCGGTTTCTCAGCCACCTGGATACGCTGGCCGACGGCACTCGCTTCTTTGCCCATCTGGTCTACATCGACGCCCACTCGCCGCTGATACACAAGCTGGAAGTCGATAAGGACGACAACTTCACGCTTCCGCCACGAAGCGAGCGGAAGCGCGTTGATACCTACGATCTACAGATCAGTCACCTGGACGAGAACATCGGCCTCCTGCGCGCCGAGCTGGCCCGGCGCGGATATGGGGAGGATCTGCTCATCGTGATCAACGCGGATCACGGCGAGGCTTTTCAGGAACGGCATCCGATGGATCAAGGTCACAGTCGTCGTGTGTACAACTCGACGATCTGGGTGCCCTGGATCCTGCACCATCCCAAGCTCGGCCGGACGCTGTCCACGTTCGACGGTATGGTTGAACAGATCGACATGCTCCCCACGCTCCTGGATCTATTAGGAATACCGCCCTCCAGCGCCAGCCGGGGCAAGTCGGCGCTGGCTGGCGCCTCCCGTGTTTCGGTGCTGACGGACCAGGACGCCGCCGAGGAGGTGGCGTGGTCGGTAGTGCGAACGCAATTCCGCGGCGCCGACAAGGCCGCCGTGGTTACCCCTGAGCACAAGCTCATCCTCAACTTCGATTGGCAGGTGGAGGCCGACTGGACTAGGCAGGGGAAAAAGGGTCCGTATCACCATCCGCCCGAGTTCGAGCTGTACGCCTACTGGGACGACTGGCTGGAGCAGGACAACCGATACGCGCAGGACGCGGAATTGGCGGCCACTCTTCGAGGCTACTACGAGACGTGGAAACGCGACTATCCGCCGCTTGTGGAGCTGGACGAAATCCGCGTGACCGACAAGGACATCGCCCGTAGCAAGGAACAGTTGCGTAACATCGGGTACGCAGGAGATGACGATGAAAATGTCGATACCGAGGACGCCGACCGGACTGATCCAGCGGGTGACGCCGTAGAAGCTCCGAAATCAAACTCCTGACGGCTTGTTGGCCAAAGCGGGATCAGCATTCTAGAATCCAGGGGATCGAGAGGGCACGGAAACCTGCGTTGGTGTGGTTCCAATGCGGCCGTGCTCGGTGCAGGTGGCGAACCGGTGCCCGTATCCAAACCGAGCAAACTGAAGGAGCTGATCGACGGCGTGCGGGAATGGCTCCCAGGAGTCAAGCCGCGGGCCCTCGAATGGTGGGAAACGGTTCGTGCGGAGCCGGGACAAATATGGGCTTCCCTGGCGTTCCGCTGGGGGTGCCTGGTTGCGGGTGGCATCGTGCTTTTGTTGATCGCCACGACGATCGCTGGTTGGAGCGAGCGGAGCACACCGTCCGCCCGCGGCCCGGCGGCGCGGACCGCTAACTTCGACGTGTTGTGTTCCGATCCGAACTGCGCCCATCACTTCGTCATCAATCGGAAGTTCACCTTCCACAAGTTTCCTGTGGAGTGCATCAAGTGCCAGCAGCCGACCGGCCAACGGGGCCGGCGATGTTCCTCGATTTCATGCTCAGGCAAGCTGGCCATCCCCGTGGAGAGCGAGCTAGGCCCGATATGCGATCGGTGCGGGCAGCGCTTCACCGATGGGGCATCGTAGACCGACGCTTTCGACCGATATGGATCGGCAATGGCTGCCCATTCGGGAGGCGGTTTGGGCGACATCGACAGGTGGCAGCCGCACACCCCCGCCTGACACCCTCAGCGGGGACGTTTCGGGGCGTGAGCGCGAGGCTGACCCATGCCGATAGAACGCCTGGGTACTGGCGCCCGGGCGGTATCGGATTCTGTCGTGTTGATGGCGGATTGGCGGGGTGCTAGAATCTGGTGGTGCGTGGGTGAGGTCCTACCGGTCGGCAGCGCTGAGCTGCGGCTGGCGTCCACCAGTGGAGATTCCAGGTGACGAGTCGATTCGGGAATCCGGGGAGATGCGAAGTGGAATTAACGGGGAATGTCGTTCGGTCGTCCCCTTGGGAGGTCGCCCATCATGTTTGAGCGATTCACGGATCGTGCCCGCAAGGTGATGGCCCTGGCCAACCAGGAAGCCCAGCGGTTCAACCACGAATACATCGGGACCGAGCACGTCTTGCTCGGTCTGGTCAAGGAGGGTTCCGGGGTCGGGGCCAACGTCCTCAAGAATCTGGACGTTGACTTGCGCAAGGTCCGCATGGAAGTGGAGAAGCTGGTCAAGAGCGGCCCGGACATGGTCACCATGGGCAAGCTGCCGCAAACCCCGCGGGCCAAGAAGGTGATCGAGTACGCCATCGAGGAAGCGCGGAGTCTGAACCACAACTACGTGGGCACCGAGCATCTGCTGCTGGGTCTGCTGCGTGAGCAGGACGGAGTAGCGGCCCAGGTGTTGATGAACCTGGGGTTGAAGCTCGACGAGGTTCGTGAAGAGGTTCTCAACCTTCTGGGGGCCACCAAGGAGGGCGAAGAAGGACCGCTCTCCGGAAGCGGCGACTCCAAGAAGAAGGGACAGAGTCGCACTCCGGCGTTGGATTCGTTCGGGCGCGACCTGACGGAACTCGCTCGCGAGGGCAAGCTCGATCCGGTCATCGGGCGGCAGGACGAAATCGAACGGATCATTCAGATCCTGTGTCGTCGCCAGAAGAACAACCCGGTCCTGCTGGGTGAAGCGGGCGTGGGCAAGACGGCCATCGTGGAAGGTCTGGCCCAAAAGATTGTCAATCACGACATTCCCGAACTGCTGGCCGATCGGCGCATTGTGGTGCTGGACCTGGCCATGATGGTGGCGGGTACCAAATACCGCGGGCAGTTCGAAGAGCGGATCAAGGCGGTGATGAACGAGGTGACTCGGGCGCGCAACGTGATCCTGTTCATCGACGAGCTGCACACCCTGGTCGGCGCCGGTGGGGCTGAGGGGGCGATCGACGCGTCCAACGTGCTCAAGCCTGCGTTGTCGCGCGGCGAATTGCAGTGCATCGGGGCCACCACGCTGGACGAGTACCGTAAGTACATCGAGAAGGATGGCGCCCTGGAGCGGCGATTCCAGCAGATCCTGGTCGAGCCGCCCAACAAGAAGGAGACCGTCGCCATCCTGAAAGGGTTGCGCGATCGATACGAGGCCCACCACCGCGTACAGTTCACCGACGAGGCCCTGGACGAGGCGGTCGAGCTCTCGGCCCGTTACATCCCCGGCCGCGTGCAGCCGGACAAAGCCATCGACGTGATTGACGAGGCGGGTGCTCGCATCCGGCTCAAGTCGATGACCAAGCCACCGAACCTGACTCAGTTGGAGCAAGAACTCGAGCATCTGGCCAACGAGAAGGATGAGTCGGTCAAGGCGGCGGACTACGAGCGAGCGGCCCATCTTCGCGATAAGCACGAGTCGCTCAAGATAAAGCTGGAGAACATCAAGAAGGAGTGGCGCGAGCGGGCCAAGGAGACCGACGGCACGGTCGATGAGGAGGTGATCGCCGACGTCATCAGCAAGATGACCGGCATCCCACTGATGCGCATGACCAAACGGGAAGCGGATCGACTGCTCTCGCTGGAAGACGAGCTGCACAAGCGAGTGGTCAGCCAGCACGAAGCGGTTAGTGCGGTCGCCCGCGCCGTTCGGCGAAGTCGCAGCGGCCTCAAAGATCCCAACCGACCGATGGGCAGTTTCATGTTCATCGGACCGTCGGGTGTGGGCAAGACCTACCTGGCCAAATGCCTCACCGAGTTCATGTTCGGCAACGAGGATGCCCTGTTGATCCTGGACATGTCCGAGTACATGGAGAAGCACAACGTATCGAGGCTGATTGGTGCCCCTCCCGGATACGTGGGCTACGAAGAGGGCGGGCAGCTCACCGAGCGAATCCGCCGGCGCCCGTACTCGGTGGTGCTGCTGGACGAGATCGAGAAGGCCCATCCGGACGTGTTCAACATGCTGTTGCAAATCATGGAGGAAGGTCGGCTCACCGATTCCTTCGGGCGGCACATCGACTTCAAGAACACCATCCTCATCATGACCAGCAACGTCGGCGCGGCCCGGATCACCAGTCAGGCCGCCTTTGGATTCGCCCCCAAGGACCAGGAGCGTTCCTATGAAGCCATGAAGGAGATGCTCCAGGGCGAGCTGGAAAACCACTTCCGGCCCGAGTTCCTCAACCGCCTGGATGAGATGGTCGTCTTCCAGAAGCTCGTTCACGACGATCTGGTCCAAATCGTGGACTTGGAGGTCGAGAAACTGGCCAGCCGACTCCGCGAACGGGGAATCGAGCTGGAACTGACGCGAGAGGCCAAGGATTTCCTGATCGAAAAGGGCACCGACGAGAAGTTCGGAGCTCGACCGCTACGGCGGGCTATCGAACAGTATGTCGAGGATCCCCTGTCCGAGTCGATGCTGCGAGACGAGTATGCCGGACGCAATCGAGTCGTCGTCGCGGTCAAGCAGGGAAGCTCGGACGACGAGTCCGCCTCGCTGACCTTCGAGGGTCTCACCGTAGAGGCCGAAGGCGAGCCTGTGGCTGCGGGGGAGGTCGCCGACGCTACCTAATCCAAGTTCGGACGCCGCTATGCTGGCCATTCCGATCTGGTGGACATCCAGTGGATGGGCAACACGACAATTCCTCCGGGTCCATGAATCGCCGCCCGGGCCCCGGTCCGATCATCATGACGATCATCGGCGTCGGTGCGCTGGCCTGGCTGGTGGCGGGGCAAGGCAGCGGGCAATCTCCACCTACGGTTCCACCGACGCCTCGCGTGGTCACTCCGCGTGGCGACTTGGCCGCCGATGAGCAGTCCACCATCGAGTTGTTCGAGCGAGCGGCCCCTTCCGTGGTATTTGTCAGTCCGATGGAGCTGCGCAGCGACTTCTTCGGACTCAATGTGTTCGAGGTTCCTGCCGGGACGGGGTCCGGATTCGTGTGGGATCGCGACGGCCACATCGTCACCAACTACCATGTGATCCAACGGGCCAGTGGGTATCGTGTCACACTCTCGGATGGGAAAACCTACGACGCCCGGTTGGTGGGGGCGTATCCGGAGAAGGATCTGGCGGTGCTTCACATCGACGTCCCGGCGGACGAACTCGTTCCGGTTGCCCTTGGAGACTCCAGTGACTTGCGCGTCGGGCAGAAGGTATTTGCCATCGGCAACCCGTTCGGGCTGGATCACAGCCTGACCACAGGAGTGGTCAGTGCATTGGATCGGTCGATCGACACGTTTGGCGGTCGGCGGATTGACGGCGTCATACAGACCGATGCGGCCATCAATCCGGGCAACTCCGGCGGCCCGCTGCTCGACAGCGCGGGGCGGTTGATCGGTATCAACACGGCCATCTACAGCCCGTCCGGTGCATTCGCCGGAATCGGTTTCGCTGTTCCGGTCGACACGGTCAACCGCATCGTTCCTCAACTCATCCGCTACGGACGAGTGGAGCGGCCGGGGTTGGGAATCGAACCGTTCGAAGACGGCATTGTCGACCGGTTGCGGTTACGCGGCGATTTGTCTCACAAAGGGGTTCTTGTCTACCATGTCCAGCCCGATAGCGCTGCCGAGAAAGCAGGCATTCTGCCGACGCGGATCGGTCCGCAGCGCGAAATTCTGCTGGGCGATCTGATTGTCGCGATCGACGGGAAACCGATCACCAACAACAACGACCTGTTCAAATCGCTCGACAGTCACAAAGTCGGCGATACGATTTCGATTTCCGTAATCCGCGACGGAGACGAGCAGGAATTGTCGTTGACGCTGCAATCGTTGCCGCCGCAAACAACGCCATAAGGTTACTCACAAAAAATAACATCCCAGCCCATCTGCCTTATTCGTGTCATTCGTAAAATTCGTGGTTTTCTCTTTTTAACAACCACGAATCACACGAATTTTCACGAATAACATTCAGCCAGGTATGAAATTTCGCAGGAACGTGGCGCTTTGGCGGAGCGATGCCTTGCGTAATTCGAGCGAACCTTCGTACGCCCGGTCTTCGACCTCCACGCAGACGGGACCGCGGTAACCGGTGTCGCCCAGCACGGAAAAGAACCGCCCCCAATCGACCTCGCCCAGCCCCGGTAGTTTGGGCGTGTGGTACTCGAGCGGATGCGCCAGGATGCCGACGTCATCCAGACGATCCCGATCGATGCGAACATCCTTGGCATGGACGTGAAAGATTCGGTCGGCGAATTCGCGCAGCGGCCGGAGATAATCCATCTGTTGCCACACCAGATGCGACGGGTCGTAATTCAAACCGAAATAGCCGCTCGGAATGTCCGCGAACATCCGCCGCCAAATGGCCGGACTGCCGGCCAGGTTTTTGCCGCCCGGCC
>JADFPW010000425.1 GCA_022562105.1 Planctomycetota bacterium | reverse complement strand
GACCACATCGTCGGCGGTCAGGCCATCGGTCATTTCCACCAGGGTTTCGTCCGCGATTCCAGTGGATACCAAGTGTGGACGGGCCTTTTCATCGACCATGCAAAACACGACCTTCAGGAATTGAGCCTTACTCTGATGCGTGCGGACCCCGTCTTTCGCGCGTTGCGAGTCAAAGGCTTCCACGATGTCGGTCGGTAGATCTCTCCGCTTGCGATGCACCACAGCCTCGACGGGTAGCGTCAGGGCGTCGGCCTTGCGAGCCACCCGTATCTGCACGTTGGCGGTCATGCCCGGCTTGATCGCAGGATCGTCCGACTCGACGAGCACCAAGGTCTCGAAAGTAACCACGTCGCGACCCGTAGGCGTGGTGCCCGCGGTGGCCACTCGCAGGACACGCCCGGGGATTGCTCGATGCGGATCCGACGGCAGAAAGATTTCCACCGGCTGATCCGGCTTGACCAGGGGAATGTCGGTCTCGTCCACCCGGGCACGGACCTGCATTTGCGACATGTCGGTGGCTACCATGATCACCGTGCCGGGATTGTTCATGGTCCCGGTGACGACGATCTCGCCCGGTTCGGCGTATATCTTGGAAATGACACCGTCGATGGGCGAGGTGATGACCGTCTTGCCCAGGTTCTCTTGCGCTCGGCGCAGCATGGCTTCTGCCTGGGCGAGATCCTGCTTGCGCATTTCGACCGTCGCCTGGGCCTGGACCAGTCGAGTGTGATAGTCGGCCAGCTCGGTGCTGCTGGTCGCGTCGACCTCCGACAATCGCCCTTGTCGGGCGCAGTCCCGTTCGCACTTGATCAATTCCGCCTCGGCCTGTCGAATGCCGGCCCGCAGCCCGGCGACGGTCGCTTGGCCCGACTCGACCAGGGCCTGGAACTCGTCGTCATTGAGACGGCAGAGCATCTGTCCGGCTTGGACCGTGTCGCCCTCTTCCACCGGCATCTCTTCGATCTTGGCGGCGATCTCCGATTGAATCTCGACCTCCAGAACCGCTTCGAGTACGCCCGGCGCATGCACGGTACGTGTGATCGCCTGCCTCTCCGGCTTCACCACCACGACGGGCAGCGCAAGTTCGGTCGCCACGTGCAAGAATGATCGTCCCGATTCGCGCGTCCGTATCCAATTCAGGCCGAATACACCGGAAACCAACCCGGCCGCCAACAGAACCAGTAGTATCTTCTTCATCTCGTAGTCGCTCGTCATCCAGCCCGGTCAGGCCGGCCCCGTCGCCATACTGTCCCACGGGATCATTCGCACCCCGATCGCCAACAGGGCGAACACGGCGCAGGTCACCCCGGCTACTCGACGCGACAGTTGACCGGTCAACACCAACCCCACTCCCACCAGGATCCAGAACCACACCCGAAACGGATCGATCGCCGACAGGCACCTGTGGAGCGTGGCGGTCTCCTCCGAAACGGACACCAACAATCCCAACGACGTATCCACCTCCATCGTTCGATACCACAGCATCATGGCCAGACGCAATGCTGCCGCCGCTACGTCGATGACCGCGGAGTAGACAAGAACGGCCATCAGTGTCGGATAGTCCGGTTTGTTCCCTGCCAGAGCAACTACCGCAAACAGGATCGCCGCCAGCAGCATCAGCGTGGCCACCAGGGCGATGGGAGCGTAGGCGACAGCGCCGCCCTGCAAGATCAACTTGTTGAACTCGCCCGTCTCGCGGACCTTCTCCATTCGTTTGGACAGCTCGAGCCGGCTGAGGAGATCGGACTGTTCACGTTCCAGCTCAGCCAAGGCCTTGCCCGTCTGGCGATTCACTTCCAGCTCGATCAGCCCCGTCTTCACCGTCGCCCAGCCGATCATGGTGATCACCAGCAGCATGGCCCCCAGCGCCCATCCGTACGCGGATCGCTCAGCCAGGCGACGGAACACGCTTGCTGGACTGACCAGCATCCGCGGTCCGTCGGCGAGCCCGAGGGAATTGGATGATATAACGCTCATGGTTGCGCGGAATCTTCTGCCGCAGCTCGGGCCGATATCCCCCTGGACACGTGTTCGATCGACGCCGTCAAGTATAGGGGAATTCGTCCCCAGTGGGCATCTATTGCAGACAGATCGCTGGTCTTCCGCGCCGATTCCACAAGATTAGACAGATGCCGTCAGGCGGCAGAGGGGCGATGACATGCACGGCATCAACTCCGCGGTGTCCGGGCGAAACCACCGGTGATCTCCTTCCAGTCGTCCGTCGCCCTCGGGTCGACCGATCAACCGAGCCGTCCCGGCGCGCCGGAACGCCTCTGTTATCCGGCTCCCAATCGTCCACGGTCGTCTAGCTTCCGCGACGAATCAGTCGTTCACCATTCGACGGAGGCGGTTGAGGTTGACTTTGTCCCACGGACTCCCGCGCCCGTCTTTGTCCTTGGGGGTTTCCAGGATCATGGGCACGCCGGCGAATCGCTTGTCGTTCACCAGGCGAACGAACGCCCCACGTCCGATTTTTCCCTTGCCGATGTGATCGTGACGGTCCACGCGGCTGCCGCATTCACGCTTCGAATCGTTGACGTGAATACAGCGAACGCGTTCCAACCCAACCCTTCGCTCCAACTCGCCCACCGTGCGCTCGTACTCTGCGGGTTCGGTCAAGTCATAACCGGCGGCGAACAGATGACAGGTATCCAAACAGACGCCCATCCGCTCGGAATGAGCGACGCCCGCGATGATTGCCCCTAACTCTTCGATGGACGCTCCGATCGCCGACCCCTGACCCGCCGTCGTTTCCAGCAGCACCTGTGTGGTACAACCGTTAGTGGCCCGGTGAACCTTGTTCAGCGATCCGATGATCCGCCGGATACCGCGGGCGACTCCGTCACCCATGTGGGCGCCGGGATGGAGCACCAGGTGCGGTATGTGGAGGGCGTGACAGCGCCGGAGTTCGTCGGCCAGGGCCAAACTGCTCCGGCGACGCAAGGCAGCGTCAGGCGAAGCGAGGTTGATCAGATAGGTCGAATGAGCCACGACGGGATTTAGACCGGTGCGGTCATGGGCTTCGTGGAAAGCTGCGATCACCTCCTCGGTCAGGGGTTTGGCAGCCCATTGGCGCTGATTCTTGACGAAGATCTGGAGGCAGTCGCAACCGACTTCGAGCCCACGATC
>JADFPW010000071.1 GCA_022562105.1 Planctomycetota bacterium | reverse complement strand
CGTCGGCTGCAGCGTCTTCGACTTCGACGACGACGTAGACTTGGATCTGGACGACTACGCCGCCTTCCAATCCGCCTTCACCGGCCCCACCGCCCCCAACCTCAACCCCAACGGCCCCGGGTAATCGTTCGGCAAACACACCAGTTGAAACACACCGGTTGAAAACCGGTGCCACACCAACCTCAACCCCAACGGCCCGGCGTAGCCCAGCGACGGCGCCTACCCCAACGGCCCGGCGGAGCGGAGCGACGGCCCTCTGATACCCCCGCCCACCTTCGCCCCAGACTCCCCTCCATCCCCGAGCGTTATTGATCATATTAACATCTATATATCTCTATACTGGGGTGTGATGCACGCCCACTGTACTTGCGGCTTGCACCCATCAGCGCGGGTCAGGCGTTTTCCTGAACCACGGGACGGTGCACGCTAACGTCGCGGGGACGCTGCTGATCAGCACAAACTCGTTTGACGACGACGTGGATTTGGATCTGGCCGACTACGCCGCCTTCCAATCCGCCTTCACCGGCCCCACCGCCCCCAACCCCAACGGCCCCGGGTAATCGTTCGGCTGGCTCCACCGGTTAGAAACCGGAGCCACATGTTGAAAACCGGTACCACGTGACACGCCACAGTGACGCACCAATCTGCGCCAGTTGTCCGCCGAAGGCCGATGCCGGCTGACCCTTGGCCGACCGATTCAGCGGCGCCACTAAGACGCTGCTCACCCATTGGGTTCTTGGACTCCGTCCGATGAAGTATCGCCGCTGAGGTAGAAGAAGACTCCCCTGAGATCCTCCGTGGCGCTGATGGCCGTCCGTTCGCCACTCTGCTCACGGAAGGAAATCACGCGGAATTGATAGAACATCCCCGATTGTAGGGGCGGGCCGCCATATTCATGGGTCACCGTCGCCGAGCCGCTGACGGACCCGATCTCGTCCTGCCAGACCTCGTTTCCAAATGCATCCAGGATCCTAAGCTCGTAGCCATCTTCGCTGGAATCGTCTTCCCATTCCAAGATCGGTGTCGCGGTGAACACCTGCTCCGGTCCGTCGGCTCCGGGCTGTACGACTTCAAGTGCACCGGTCACCTTGAAACCCTCGGATAGATCGATCGTGGTGCCGGTTGTGGGATCGGGCACCTCGATGCTGACGATGGCCGTGCCGCCGATCGTCTGATCCGGATCCCGGACCAGATCATCGTTCTCGAACGCGGCCAGTACCACGTAACGCCCATCCGGTACATCGTTAATCGAGAACGCGCCGGTCACGTCGCCAATGCGCAGGCCGGGCGGCACCTTGCCCAAGCCGACAGCTTCATCAAACGTGCTTTCGACGCTCAGTACCACGCTGGTCACTGAGCCACCGGGGGCATTGACGATCTGCACGCTGCCCGAAACGGTGCTCAACGGTCGATCGGACAGGAGCAGATCGACGCCGAGAACTGCTTCCCCGTCCACCACGGTGGCCGATGTGGGATCGAGTTGCAGACCGGCCGAGTAGCCCTGCACGCTGTAGGATCCCGACGGCACGTTGAAGATGACATAGTGTCCGTCACTATCGCTGAACCCTGTCAGCGAGGTCTCCCCGTCAACGGCGATGACCAGGACGCCGGCATTTGCATCGGCCTGAATAGCCCCCGAGATCGACCCGAGTTCACCGGAGTCTCCGGGGATGCGCAAAAGTCCGACGGTGGTGAGGGCGCTCTCGATCAGCCAGCCTTCCTCGGCGGATTGGGCAGAGGCTGCGTCGAGCGGCAAGGCCGGACGAATCGCAGTGGGAAACTCCTGGTATGCAGCCGCTTGCACCCGCAGGGTATAGATGCCCTCGATGGGTCCGCCATCGGCATTGCGCATCGCGGGAACGGTCAGCGAGTAAGTACCGTCAGCATCCGTGACGCCCGTGGTTCCAGCGGCGGCCCCGTTGGCGTCCACGGCCTGCACGAGAGCGCCTTCGATAGACGTGTCATCGGCCAAGTCGAGCACGATTCCTCGAATCACCACCGGGGATGCGCAGAGCGGCTCGCCGTCCAGCAGCGCTTCGCATACTAGCGCATCTGCGCAGGCGCGGGCATCGAGGTCGCAGGCGCTTCCCAACGCCCCGTCCGCAACCCCGTCGCCAGCCGATGATCCAGTGCCGCTACAGCCGTACAAATAGCCTGAGCCGGCGATGACCGCTACCGATATGAGTATCCGACACATTGCACTGTCCTCCAAAAGCCTATGGATAGATCGGTTGCAGACCCAGGTTTAGTCCAGCTCGACAAACCAAAAAGGAGACATCCGAGCCGCCGTGATGAGGCGCCCTGAGACGCCTAGCCTGCGAGGCGCTCCCGGCGGGCCGAGCTTACCGACTTAACGGGCTGGTAGGGGGAAGATATCAAGGTCGAGAGGGTTGCTGATGGGTGGCCGAGGCATCGGTCCCCTGTTGCTCGAACAGGGCTTTCCCACCGTCCTCTCTTGCCGATCGCAAGAGCTTCGCAGTCACATCAGACTGCTTGACCATCGCCCGCTCTTGGTCGGCCAGTTTGGCCTGATGGTCACGCCAGTCTTTCGCGATGAGGCGGCGCATCTTTTCGATGTCCGCATCGGCGGCCCGATCGGCGTCGGCCAAGTCGGTGAAGTAGCGTGTGATTCGCGTCTGTGAGCCCCATTCGGGTTCATCCGTTCTCCGGGACGTGCAGCCACCGAGTGACGCGGCGAACAGCAATAGCACAACCAGACGCGATCCCATCATACCATCCTCTCCGAAGCGATACGCCGTGTTACGTGGCCTGCAGGTCCCAGGGCGCCGGACACGATTGGCGGGCGCGATCGTGGACCTCCATTCCGGCCCGCCTGGCCCGGCCCCGGCGTTGACCTGAACGACATCCCTCCCCCGGCCACCGTCCGAATGGTGCAGTCGCATCCGCGTATGGAAGGCTGCTACCCCGTCCAGTCTACTAGGTTGAAAGGAGCCTCTCAACCGGCTATGGTTGCCTGCCCTTGGTTTGGGTGGCGGCGAAGGGCAGGCCCCGCGTGAGACGCCGGCGCCGACGGGTATCCCCCGCAGCCGATTGGACATGTGGTGCGGTCCCCGGCGAGGTCGAGCGCGTGGCATGGCTCTAGAGCAGTGGCACAGCACGGGGCGTGGATCCGCCTGATGGTGGGCGTAGCTCAGTTGGTTAGAGCACTAGGTTGTGGTCCTAGGGGTCGGGGGTTCGACTCCCCTCGCTCACCCATCTTCTCGGCGACGTCATTCGCCACATGACGCATCTCGAGGCCCGTCCACTGCCCATCCCGCCGCGGGCTGGGTTTGGCCGTCTGGATGAGCCGTGGGCCGCCTGGCCTGCATGGTCTAACCCGCGCCTCGGGATCACACCGGACATTTTTTTGGTTTTGTAAAAAAGAGTGTTGATTCCCACTTGATCCGGCGTACTCTAAAGGGTGTGAGAATGGTTTGCGGCAGGTGGTTGGGGACGACCGATTATTCCGCTGATCCATAACGCTCTCATAGGCTTCGACGCGTATTTCGTACTGATTATCCCTCCGTCCCACCACGTACCCGACCCTGTTGGCCTTGCGCATGCACATTGCGCCCGCGCGGTGCGGGTGGGTAGGTGCATGCCTCGAGTCACCTGGCGTCGTCGGTTGGCCATCGTTGGGTGATAGACGTAACATCGGCCACCGGTGCGCACGGCGACCTGCTGCTCATGTGGCTCAAGCGTCGGCTGCGCCAGTATTAGTTGAAGAAGTAGTCTGCGCTCGCCCCGCGGACGGCGGGTTAACTCGCCGGCGGTGGATGCGCGGCTGGATATCCACCGGCGGCGATCTCCGCCCATCGAAGTGGTGGAGATCGGATTCTTCAGCGAACGGTTGGGGCGCGAGGCGGCCGGTGGACGATCGGTTACGTTGGCCCAGCGCCGAAGCGTTGGTGTGAGCGTCTACCACCGAACTCCGCGTGCGCCGTAAGCGCCTCAGAAGCGATGCCATGATGAAGGAGCTATGCAATGCATGATACGAGCTTGCGAAAGATGCCCGTGACGGCGCTGATTTGTGGGACCGTCTTGGTCTCTTGGCCGGTGATGGGGGACCAGCTGTTTCTAGGCGGCTCGGGATTGGGTATTCGCCAACCGTTTGGGTTGGTGGTGATTACGCCCTGCGCTGAAAACACGTCGGCCGGTGGGGAGCTCTATCTGCAATCGTTCGACTTCGTCGCCGATCACACACAGGCGTACGCGGTCACGTGGGATCGCCTGCGCCTGGTGGATTTGCAGACCGATGCGGTCGAGGATCTCGGACGATTCGAGTATGGCCTGGGCTACCGCTGGGATTTCGGCCTGGACGAGTTCGACTCCTGGCCGCCGTTCGGGCTCATCGATGAGCCCGATCTCGATGGCGTCACAACATACAGCTACAACCTGACCGGCACGCTTACCTTCCTCTTCACCGAGCTCGACGACGTTCCGCAAGAAGCTATCAGCATAGCCGGCTCGACCTCGGTGCCCATCGAGGAGACCGTGCTGCTCGATCAGGTCTACAGCTATCCGCCCGAAGGTCCGGTGGAATTGAGCGTGCGTCTGATCGTTACGCTCATGGACGACGGCCTGTTCCAACTGGAGCTGTTCGACTTCGAGGGCCCGGGAGGCCCCTTCTTCTCCGGTCAGATCGTCGTCGGCGTGCCCGGATCCGCTACGGCGGGCGTGCTGATTCATTCGATCCACGGCCTGAGTCTATCCCCGGAAGGTGAAGTCCACGTCCTCAGTGCCGCTGCCAGCGAACCCACCGCTGAGCCGATCCTCTATCGTGTGACTCCGCAGATCGATGAGACAGGCCGTCCGATTCTCGACCTGTTCCCGTTGGCCGCCCTGGACACGTCGGATGTGTGGGCCATCGACTATGCCGATGACGGCACGCTATTCGGTGCCGGCGAGAGCCTATACGTCATCGATCCGGAATCCGGGGCGACGTCCCATGTCGGGGTCACCGGAGCGGGATTGATGGTCGAACTCGACTTCGGCCCGGACGGCACGCTCTACGGCATCAGCCATGGGGACGACGAACGGTCCGATCTATACGCCTTGGACACGACGACGGGCGAGGCCTTGCTGATCACGCCCATCATCGGCGAAACCGTGTGGGGCTTTGGCGTGCTGCCGTACAACGTCCGTGATCTGAATCGCGACGGGATGGTGGATGACGACGACTTTGCGCTCTATCACGACGAGTTCACCGGCTCACTCTCCGAGGCGTTCGTGCCGCCCGGCCCCGGTGGGACCGGGGTCCCGGACGTACTCCGGGTGCCGTTCGTTGATTGGATCGACTTTAGCACGCTCGAAGACAACGATGCCGCACGGTTTGACATGGATGCCACCGACACCGAGTTCCCCGGAATCGTCGTGGTCGGGCCGTTGCTCGATGCGGACGATAGCTCGGCGCGCATCTATTTGATGCATACCGAGGAGTCGCTCTTCGTCGGCATCGAGGTCATCGACGCCGACATTGACGACATCGGAGCCACCAACAATGACCAGGTGGAAATCTACCTGGACTCCAACAACAGCGACTTGCCCGTGACCGAGGGTGATCCGTTCGGCTTCCAGGCCGACAACGGCGGGCACGGGCCGGGAAACGGAACCGTCTGGAACGTCGTCGCCCTACAAACGTTACAAGGCTACGGCGCCCAATTCACGATCGACAAGAACCTCACGGAAATGGTCACTGGTGGCACGTACGGATTCGACGTAGCGGTCCAGGAAGTGGACGACGAGGGTTCCGGAGACCAACTAGTGACCCGGTATTTTCTGTTTTCCACCGATGACGACGGAATGCAAAACGAGCAACTGTGGGGCGACATCTTCCTTTCCCCCAGCGGCCTGGCTGGGCGGGGCAGCGCCCCTGCGCCCGCCCACCAAGCCACCTCCGTCGAGGCCGACCCCATCTTGAGTTGGACCGCCGGCACCGATGCCGTCAGCCACAACGTCTACCTCGGGGCCGAGCCCGATGACCTAGTGTACCAGGGAAACCAGGAGGAAACATCATTCATTCCAGGCCTGCTGAGCAAGGGGTGGACCTATTACTGGCGGATCGATGAGGTCAACGAGAATGGCATCCGCACGGGTTCGGTCTGGTGGTTTGCCACCGCTCCCAGCCCGGCCGACCTGGACGGCGACGGGGACGTGGATTCCTACGACCTGCGTATCCTGGTCCAGGATCCGCTGGGCGATATCGACGGCGACGGCCTGGTGGATGGGGCCGACTTTACCATTCTATACCAAGCCCTGGGAGCCGTCGTCGGCGATCCGGACTACAGCGCCCTGTTCGACTTCGACAGCGACGGCGAGATCACCACCGCTGACTACCAGATCTGGCTATGCCACTACCAGACCGACATTGAGTTCTTCTTTATCGCCGGCGACATCGACGGCGACGGCGACGTGGACCTGTTGGACTACTCCGCGTGGCTCGGGTGCGTTACCGGCCCGGGCGGTCAGGTAACGGAAGATTGTATCGCCGCCGATCTGGACGCGGACACCGACGTCGATCTGCACGACTTCGGCGTCCTGATGATCCTACTTGGCGTCTAGTGGGAGGATGGGATCCGTGACTCAGAACATTCGTCCAACCAGACATCGCGGCCTGACGCTGATCGAGACCCTCGTAACCGTCGGCCTTCTGTCGTCCATGGGGACGCTACTTGTACCCACGCTCGGCACGGCTCGCGAGGATGCCAAACGCCTGACTTGCATGAGTCGGTTGGGGCAAGTCAACCGAGCGTTGCTCAGCTACCACGCGGACCTCGATGCGCTGCCACTCTTCGTCCTCACCGACTCAAACGGCGACACCCTCGGGTGGACGGCCTGGAGTTACGGAGGGTGGTCGGGATCGAACCGCGCTTTTTGGGAGGGCTCGTACTATCCGTTCAATATTCAGACCGCCGACCGCCCGCTCAGCGTGTACATGACTCCTTGGGAGATCCCCGAACAGATAGATCCGTTTACGCCCACCCAGGAGATGCCGGTATTCCAGTGTCCGTCCGACAACATCTCTGCCGAATGGCAGTGGGCCGACAACGACTACGTTGTCGGCCTCTCCGCCTACGACGATGTCGGCACCAGCTACGAGTTGAACTTTACATGGTGGGATCAGGTACAGGCCCTCGATTATCCGCCCGGGGAGGATGCCTGGGCCTACTATGTCAGCGTCTACGGTTCGCAAATCTTCGAGAAGTACATCGCCCGCGACACGGCGGTAGGAGCCGGCGGCCATCCACCGGTTCCCTCGGAGGTGGCTTCATCATCATCTCCCAGAGCCGGTCGGCGCGACGGTTACGAGCTGCCCGATTACGATCCGTCACGATTCATCACCCTGATGGAGGATCCTGCCTACTACGGCTTGGCCGTTGGAGCGGGCATCGGAGGCGCAGGGATTCAGCTGCCGGGCTACCATGGCGAATTCTCGAAGCACGTGGTCGCCTTCGCCGACGGCGGAGTAGATTACATTTACATGGACACCCGCCACCTGCACGACTCACTGCCCAATCCGCCGGGACCGAGACACGATCGCTTTGCACCAATCGGCAACTGGACCGCATGTGACCAGAGCAAGGAGCATGAGGACGGAGGGCGTCATTTCAACTAATGGAGACAACTCTCGTCAGTGTGCTTACTCGCTGCCGCTATCCGGGCGATGCCGATGGTGAGCGGCACACAGTGAGTAAAGTGAGCAATAGGAGACTCGATGTGGCATCCCAACTGATGAACCGACCAAGACCCGGGCTAACGCTAATCGAGACCGTGGTAGCCGTCGGCCTGCTGTCGTCTGTGGCCGGGCTACTCGTACCCACGCTCAGCAAAGCGCGCGAGGATGCCAAGCGGCTCACCTGCCAGAGTCGTCTTGGGCAAACCGGAAGAGCCCTGCTCACCTACCGAGCTGATCTGGGTGCGCTGCCGTTGTTCACTCAGATGGACTCTAACGGCAACACGACCGGCTGGGCTCCGTGGAGCTACGGCGGCTGGTCGGGCCGAAATCGCGAGTTCTGGGAAGATTACGCAGGCGGGATCTTCAACATCCAAGGTAACCGCCGGCCGCTGAGCGTCTACATGACGCCCTGGCCGATCACTGAACAGGTCGATGACCTGACCCCGACGCAAGACCTGCCTGTGTTTCGCTGCCCGGCCGACCGCATTTCCTACGAATGGCAATTCGGCGACAACGATCCGGTCAGTGGGCTTTCCGCCTATGACGACGTGGGCACCAGCTATCAGTTCAACTGGAGCTGGTGGCAACAAACAGACCCAGCGAATGCCGACGTCCAGATTCCAGAGGGCGTGGACGAATGGAGCTACCGGGCCACGGTCCTCGGAGCCGCCATTTTCAACAAGTACATTGATGCCCAGCCGGCACGGTTCATAACGATATTGGAGGATCCGGGCTATTACGGACTCGTGGCCGGGGTTTTTCAGTCGCCCGGCATACAGACTATGGGATATCACGGCGCGTTCTCCACCCACGTGGCCGCATTCGCGGACGGGCATGTGGAGTACCTGTACATGGACACACGCCACTTGCACGACTCGCTGCCCAATCCGCCAGGCCCGCGCCACGGATTCTACTCGCCGGCCGGATGCTGGACGGTCTGCGATGAAACGCGGGAACACCCGTCCGGGGCACGCCACGACTTTGGGGCCGGAGGGATGCAGTGCGAGCGATGACGCAACCGGACGATCTCGGTTCCCGGATGATCCTTGTAGGAGCAGACCAGTGAATATGAAAGCGATGGACGCCACACTCGGGACCGGTCGCCGGCCCGGCCTGACACTCGTTGAGACCGTAGTAGCCGTGAGTCTGCTTTCTTCTGTGGCAGCACTGCTCGTGCCCTCCCTTGGAAATGCTCGGGAGGATGGCAAGCGCCTCAGCTGCCAGAGTCAGCTCGGGCAAACAGGACGGGCCCTGCTCAGCTACCGGGCCGACCTGGGGTCGTTTCCTCTGTTCCCTACTACCGATTATTCATGGTCTACGTGGAGTTTCGGCGGCTGGTCTGGCCGGAATCGTGACTACTGGGAGAATCAAATAGGCGGAGTTTGGAACATTCAAACCAACGAGCGGCCGCTCACGGTTTACATGACGCCCTGGCAGATCCCCGACGAAGTGGACCCGTTCACGCCGACGCAAGAAGCACCACTGTTCAAGTGTCCGTCGGACAACCTCTCGGCTCAATGGCAATGGGGAGGAAACTATTCCGCTGGGCCCTCCGCCTACGACGACGTCGGCACTAGCTACCAATTCAATTTCAACTGGTGGGGACAAGCCGACGATCAGGACTGCCCACCCGATCAGTCGCCACCCTGCTGGCCCTATAAGGTTTCCACTCTCGGTGGCCTGATCTACGAGAAGTACCTGCGCAGGCAGCCGGAGCGATTCATCACCTTGATGGAAGATCCAGCCTCATGGGGCCTGGGCGCCGGCGGCAGTAGTTCGGGAATACAGGTGATGGGCTACCACGGCGAGTTCTCCAAACACATGGCTGCGTTCGCCGACGGGCACGCCGAGTACTTCTACATGGACACGCGCCACCTGCACGATTCGCTGCCCAACCCCCCCGGCCCGCGTCACGGAACCTTCTCGCCGTCCGGATGTTGGACCGTGTGCGATGAAACTCAGGACCACAGCTCTGGAGCCCGGCATCAAACCGGGCTCGGAGGAATGCCATGCGAGCGGTAACCTGCTCGAGCCTCACAATCGTAGTCAGCCGGTTCGGTAGTCCGGCGGGGAGCGGCGATCCGTATTGCGACGCGGCCGACCTGAACGGTGAAAGGCTCGTGGATCCGCTGGACACTGGATTCGTGCTCGCTCGGTCCGGCGAGTGTCCCTAGCGGATATCGCTGGCGAGCGGGAGTGAGCGTAATACCGATCCGCATGGGCCGACCGATCGATCTCGGTAGATTCCAGTGCGGGGCCACGACCAACCGGTGGCTGACGCACGCCGGCGTAGCCATGCCTTTAGGAGCCGAGCGTGGCCAGCAGGCCCGGGTCGACGTGGTAGGTCTCGCCGGAAAGCGTAATCTCCACGCCCGCGTTTTCCAGGTGGTTCAGGTATCGAAAAACCGTGCGGCGTGAACTGCGAAGACTTTTACCCATGGTTTGGACGCTGGCGCCCTTTTGCATCAGTTGCAACATCTTCAATTGCCGGCCGTAGGCGGATCGGCTGCCCTCCAACGAGGAGACCAGCCGCTCGGCGCTCTTTCTCGCTCGGGGGTTGTTCTTGAAGACGCGTTGCTTCAGAGCTAGCTTCAGGCCAGCGTGCAGGGCAAAGGATTCGGTAAAGTCTGATCCGCTTCGCAGGTTCATGATCGTAGCTCCCGAGCCGACATCTTCACCCGGGTCTCCCGAGGTGCGTCCCGGACGACGCATGGCCGCCCCGGGGCGCTGAATCGATAATGCAGACAAGAGGATACCCTAGTGAATGCCAGGCCTGGGCACAACGGGAGGAAGCGGGTCCGGATTCCCCAATTCTTCCAGCGATTCCGAGCGGGATATTCCGGAGAGTTGTGGGTGGCCAAGGGCCAACTCTGGTTGGGCTACCGTGGCGGGTTCTTCGAGAAAGGTCGTGGCGTCGGCTGCCCGTCGAACGAGGCCCGTCGGCCAGAGGAACAGTGTGAGCATCAGAAGACTGCAAATGCCCATCGCCCAGCGTAGCGGCAAGCCCTGCCGGGCATCGACCGTCTCTTGGGCCGGGCTCATGTAGCAGATTCCGGCGATGCGGAGGTAGTAGTACGCCCCGATCGCTGAGTTGAGCACGCCGATCACTGCCAGCACGATCATCGGGTAACGAAAGGCGTGATCCGCTCCCAGCGAGAAGGCGCTGCTGAAGATATAGACCTTGCCCAGGAATCCAGCCGTCGGGGGGAATCCCATGAGGCTGAAGCAGCAGATGGCCAGGGCCAGGGCCAACCCCGGATGCCGATGGTGCAGCCCGGCTAGGTCGTCGAGCTGCTCGACGTCCTCACCGCGCACGGTCAGCGCCGACAACACCGCAAACGCCCCCAGGTTCATAATGCCGTAGACCGCGATGTAGAACAGGACAGCCGCCACCCCGTCGTGCATGGGCCCCTCGCCGGCCAAAGGTCCGACGAGGATGCCGATCAACATGTACCCGGTGTGGGCGATGCTCGAGTAGGCCAACGTGCGCTTGACGTTGGTTTGAAGCAGGGCGAGCACGTTGCCAGCCGTCATGGTCGCCGCTGCCACGGCCCACAACACCCAAGTCAATTCATCCGAAAGCACCCAGCCGGTCAGGCCCAACAGCTTGATCAGGCCCACGAAGCCGGCCAGCTTGGGAACGAATCCCAGAAGTCCGGTCACCGGCGAGCTGGCCCCCTCGTAGACATCCGGGGCGTAAACATGGAACGGAACGGCGGCCATCTTGAACGCTAGCCCGGCGAAGGCGAGCAGAAAACCGATGGTGGCGTACGTTTCCCAGGAATCTACGGCGTGAAAGTAGGAGGCGATGCTGGCGACGCCTTCCGGCCCGTGCAGCAGGGTGGTCCCCGCGACGCCATAGAGGAAGCTGAACCCGTAGACCATTAGCGCCGCCGAGAGGGCCCCGAGGAAGAAGTACTTGACCGCCGCTTCGGGCGCTCGAATGTCCGTTCGACTGAGGGCGACCAGCACGTAAGTCGGCACCGCGACCAACTCGATGGCGAAGAACAAAACCACCAGATCGTTGGCCGACGCGGTCAGCATGACGCCGGTAAGGGCCAGCAGAATCATGGCGAAGAACTCGCCGCGTTCCGACTCCTCCGGCACGTGCCAGTTGACCATCAGGATGAGCACGCCCACGCCGGCGGCAATCAGGCGGATGTAGAAGGTCAGGGAGGTGAAGAGCAGCCCCGGCGCTCCGAACTCCGTGGCCTGTGGATGACCGCTGGCCCCAGCCACCGTGGCCACTAGCGACAAACCCAGCGCCGCCACCGCGATCGGGGCCACCGCTGCCCGGACCGCCGCCGACCGCGATACGCCGCACAGCAGGGCGATGCACGCCCCCAATGCGACGGCCAACTCGGGGGCCAATTGAGTCATGTACGATCCGGCGTTCATCCTCTTCCCCCCGTCAGCGCGGTAGTGGCGGTGTCGATCACAGCCATGTCGATGGCGTCAAACAGCGGCGCGTCGCTTGCTTCAGCAACCGCGATGCCTCCATCCGAATCATCCACCTTGGTTGCATCCACGTGCAGAATGTTGGCGGCGACGGCCGGCTGCAAACTGCTGAGGATCGCCTTGGGGTACACGCCGATCGAGATGCATATCACTGCGATCGGCGCCAGAATGGCGATCTCCCGCCGAGTCAAATCCTTCGACAAACCGGTGGAGGTATCCGGCGTGTGCGGCGGCTCCTTGAGCGGACCGAACAGCGCCTGCTGACACATCCATAGCATGTAGACGGCGCTGAGAATGATGCCGGTGGCCGCTGGTATGACGTAGCCGAACCCCAACGGCCCGACCGGCGTGCCGTCGGCCTGGTCGCTGATCGCCGTGCCCAGCAGGACCATGAACTCGCTGACGAACCCGTTGGTGCCGGGCAAACCGATGCTGGTCAGGGTGAACAGGATCAGGAAGAACGCCATCCACGGCATGGGGCGGGCCAAGCCGCCGATCTCATCCATGTTGCGGGTGTGATACCGCTCGTAGATCATCCCGATGACCAGAAACAACGCCCCGGTCGAAAGGCCGTGGTTGACCATGTAGAGCACCGCCCCGCTCACGCCGGCTATTTTCAGACTCATCAGACCGAGCATGCAGAAACCCAAGTGGGAGACGGATGAATAGGCGACCAGTTTCTTGATGTCGCGTTGGACCCAAGCAGCCAGGGCGCCGTAGATGATGCCGATCACCGCCAACGTCGCCATCATTGGAGCGAACGCGAACGTCCCCTCCGGCAGCATGGGCAGACTCAAGCGGCAGAATCCATAGGTGCCCAGTTTGAGCAGCACCCCAGCCAGGATCACGCTGCCCGCGGTGGGTGCTTCGGTGTGGGCCAGCGGCAGCCAGGTATGCACCGGGAAAAAGGGCACCTTGATGGCGAACCCAGCCGCAAACGCGAGGAACAGCCACCATTGCACGTTGAACGGAATGGCACCGCTCTGACCCATGGCCGTCAGCGTGGGAATGTCCAGGGTGAACACTCCTGTTTGCACGTACCCGAGGTAGCCGAGATACAACACGCCGGCGAAGGTCAGCACGCTGCCGGTGAGCGTATAGATGAAGAACTTGTAGGCGGCCTTGCGTCGTTGCGGCCCGCCCCAGATCCCGATGATGAAGAACAGCGGGACCAGCGTGAACTCGAAGCAGACGTAGAATAGCAGTAGGTCAACGGCGCAGAACACGCCGAGCATCCCGCATTCGAGCACCAGCATCAGGGCGTAGTATTCGCGTACCTGCTCGCGGATGCTGGTGAAACTCGCCCAGATGGCCAGCGGCGTCAGGAAGGTGGTCAATACCAGCAGCCAGATGCTGACGCCGTCCACACCCACGTGGTAACGAATGTCGACCGCGCTGTCCGGGCCGCTGGTGGCCCCGAGCCAGACCACGCTCGCCTCAAATGCATAGCCGTCGGGGGTTGATTGCAGGAATAGCAACAGAGCGACGACGGAGACGACGAACGTAGCTCCGGAGAAGAGCATCGCCAGGTGTCGTATGCGCTGATGCCCCGCCGCGGGCGACACCATCAGAGCCGCCGCCCCCAGCAACGGCAGGAAGATAATGATGGTCAGGATCCAACTATCCATTGTATCGCTCGTCGTCCGCCACTTACTGTCTCGCCAAGTCCGTCAAACACCTACCCATCATGGGTGCCATGGGCAAACTTGTTTGCCCGTGAATCTCGCAGCACCGCACGGGCCAACAAGTTGGCCCATGGCACCCGGCAGGGTGGGTGGCCCACCTCTTCAGAGGTGGGGGACACGAATTCGCTCGCGCAATTCGCTTCCCCCACGGCTAAAGCCATGGGCCACCCAACCACTAGCTCAGCAGCATCCAGATTAGGATGATCGCCAAGCCCGCGCCCATGCTGACGCCGTAGCCTTGCAGCGACCCGCCGTGCATTCCGCGTAGGATGAAACCCAACCCGCGGGGGATCGCGGTCACCATCCACACCAACGTGTCAATAAAGTACGAATCCACCGCGAAACAGAAATCACCCAGCCGCCGCAGCGGGCGAACAATCGCCGCGTCGTAGAGTTCGTCCACGTAGTATTTGTGACTGAGCACGTCGTAAACACCGCCGGCCGCCGATCGCGTCAAGGGGGCCAACCACGGGCGCTTCACGTACAACTGCCAAGCCACCCACAGCCCCACAAACGCGATCGCCGACGAGATGTACATCAGGCCATACGTTTCCCAATGACCGTGCATTTCAGCGGTCTGGTGTGCAGCGGCAAACGTCGATGCGAACACGGGTTCCAGAAAATGCTGAAATGACCCTTCAATACCGAAGATGCCGAGGAATCCGCCGCCCTGCATGTGTACGCCGGCGTAGCCCGTGAAAACGGCACCGACGGCCAGTACG
>JADFPW010000424.1 GCA_022562105.1 Planctomycetota bacterium | reverse complement strand
GGGTATGCGCCCAGCGTTTGGCCCCTGGCGACCTCGCCACCGGTGATTGCTGTCGAACTAACGCCATCCACCCAATCTCACGCTATACTCCACCCTTGGCAATTCCCCGGCCGGACAGTATTGGTTATAAACCGGTGCCACACCCGTTTACCAACCGGTGCCACACAAGGGGCCTGGACACAACCCACCTCATCGAACTCTCGGCCGCCGGTGGCGAAAAACTTGAGCCCACTTGGCGCGGCGGTCGTCGGCGATGTCGCCGGGCTGCCACGCAGGTGGAAATGATTCGATAGGCTGCCTGCCGGACCGCGCAGGATCGCCAATACCCAACCTCCTGCCCCTAACGGGCGTCTGGTTTCCTGGGTGGACGTCACGCTCTATAGTCCACACCCGGGGATTACGATCCCGGGTTTAGTGATGGTCAAGCTCCCTGAACAGCGTAGATGGACGCGTACCACCGCGATCAGCTTCGCCAGCACACTGGCGATCGCGGCGTCCATCCTATTCGCCTGGCGGTACTGGCATGCCCAACCGGCGGTCGTGGCGGTCCAGCGCGACATCTCCGACGTTCGCGTATGGTGGCGCTGTCCGGACGACCATCGATTCACCGCCCTGGGCGCAACCGTAGCCCGGATCTGCCCGACGTGTGACCAGCCTGCGGCCGTAGCGCTGGATTTCCTGTGCCGGGAACACGGTCGCGTGGAGCTGCTTCTACGTTTTCAGCGCACGCCGGACGGTCGTGCCGCACCTGCCGAATACTCAGCCGATGGTTCGCAATGGGCTCCGATGGGTGATGCTCCCTCATGCCCCATCTGCAGCGAGCCGCTCAGTCGTGTTCCGCGGTCCCTTGCGGATCAGATCGCGGATCAGGACGCGCTGCGCTGATCGGCAGTGCTCGCCCCCAGCGAGCCGCTCGCTCACGCTCGCGGTACTGAGAAATGATGCCTACCGTGACCGTTGATCAGTACCGCGACCGTCAGGGAGCGGCCCCGGTGGACGCAGGCTCGTAGATCCACTAGGCTGCTCGCCGCCCGGTCAGACGGTCCGCCGGCGGCGGATTGGGGCAGCGTTGGAAATGGCAGTTCCCCGCCCCGGTTTCCTAGTTGAGTTGAGGATGCGGCATGATTGAAGCGGTTGAGCGGTACATCGAATCCCAGGAAAGTCAACACCTCGAGCGTCTCGATGCCTTTCTTCGCTTTCCCAGCGTGTCGACCGATCCTGCCCTTGGTTCGCAGACGCGGGTGACGGGCGAATGGGTTCGCGATCAACTGGCTGCATGCGGGCTCGAGGCTGAACTGGTGGAGACGGCGGGTCATCCGTGCGTCATCGCCGACTCGGGACCGGCTGACGGTGGGGCGACGTTGCTGATCTACGGCCACTACGACGTGCAACCCGCTGGCGATGAATCGTTGTGGACGTCTGAGCCGTTCGAGCCCACCACTCGGGACGGATCCCTGTTTGCCCGCGGCGCCGCCGACGACAAGGGTCAAGTGCTGGCCCACATGCTGGCCATTGAAGCGTGGCTCAAGGTCGCCCAGCGGCTGCCCATCCGGGTCAAGTTCCTGATCGAGGGCGAAGAGGAGATCGGATCGCCGAACCTGGGCGACTTGGTACGTCAACACCGCGATCGACTGGCATGCGACTACGTGGTTCTATCCGACACGGCCAAATTGGATGCCGCGACTCCGGCGATCACCTACAGCACGAAGGGATTGGTCTACAAGGAAATCGTCGTCACCGGGCCCAAGTCGGACTTGCACAGCGGCTCGTTCGGCGGCACGGTGGCCAATCCTGCGAACGTGTTGGCCGGCATCCTGGCTGGACTGAAGGACGACGCCCAGCGGGTCACCATCCCGGGATTCTACGACGATGTTCGCATCCTCGACCCCGGCGAGGTGAAGATGCTGGAGGCCCTTCCGCTCGACGACGCCGACTACCTGACCATGACCGGCAGCCCCGGTTTTGACGGCGAGGCCGGCTACTCGACGAAGATTCGCCGCTGGGCCAGGCCGACGCTCGATGTCAACGGATTATGTAGCGGATTCATCGGTGAAGGATCGTCAACCATCATCCCGAGCAAGGCGATGGCCAAGGTGTCCATGCGGATCGTGCCGGATCAGGATCCGGAGAAGATATCGGCGGCATTCGATCGGGCGATCGAGGCGGCAGCACCGGGGTCGGTTCGCGTGCAGGTATCCAGCCATGCCACCGCCGCGGCCTACGTTTGCCCGCTGGATTGCCCCGGGATTGCAGCGGCAGTCTCGGCGGTGGAAGCCGGCTTTCGCAAGAAACCCGTCTTGATTCGAGAAGGCGGAACGCTTCCGATCCTTCCGCTGTTCAAAGACGTGCTCGGGGCTGAGTCGATCATGATCGGGTTCGCCGTGCCCGACTGCAACGCCCACGGGCCAAACGAGTTTATTGTCCTGGAAGACTTCCGGGCGGGCATTCGGACGGCGGCTCACTTTCTTAAGCAGTTGGCTTAGATGGACAGTGATCGGTCTAGTCGGGTAACACGAGCCGCGGACTTTAGTCCGCGCGGACCGAAGTCCGCGCCTCCTGCCAATCCGTTGACTGTGCTCGTCGTCGACGATGAGCCGCTGATCCGCGAGGTCACCACCAGAGTGCTCGAGCGTGCCGGCTTGACGGTATTGTCGGCTGCCACAGGCGACGAGGCCTGTGAACTGTTCCGTCGTCAGAATCAGGCGATTGACCTGGTGTTTCTGGACATGGATCTTGCCGGTGAATCCGGAAGCGCGGTCTTGACGGCGTTGCGTCGCATCGATCCGGATGTGCGCGTCGTGATCGTGAGCGGTTCGTCTGGTGAGGTGTTGACCGAGACGCATTCGCACGGTGGTCACGCGTTTGTCCGGAAACCGTTCGACGGCCCCGCGCTGCACCGGGCCATCGAGCAAGCACTCGCGTAGTGCATCAGCTCCGCCCAGTGTGGCACGGGTTTGTAACTGGTGGGTTCGTGGGTCTGTGGGTCTGTGGGTCTGTGGGTCTGTGTGGCACCGGTTTGCAACCGTCGAATCGCCCGTTGCAGGTACTGCTCGCACTTATGCTACGCTATCCCTCGTGACGGACCGACCAGCCATCCTCCGCCGTTTCGGAGCCCACATGTCCATCGCCGGCGGGTTGGAGCTGGCCTTTGATCGTGG
>JADFPW010000423.1 GCA_022562105.1 Planctomycetota bacterium | reverse complement strand
TGGCATCTCCCGGCCCTCGGGTCAGGCAGACACTTAGATGGTTCCCCTGCCGGTCGAGCATGGCTCCGACACGGCTCAAGAGTCGCGCCGAGCTGCTACGGCCTGAGACCGGATTGACGATCGCCTGCACTTTCATGGGAGCCGATTCCCAGTCTAACGGAATCGAATCGCACCACCACCGAATCCAAGCCATCGCAACCTTGGGCCGCATCAAACCAACAATGGGTTGGCGTCCGGGTGCCCTGGCGCGAATTTCGGGCGCTTTGACACGAATCAACGATTGGGTGGTCTCCGCCTCCGGTGAAAGCCACGCCGGCGACCACGCGTCGCCACCATAGGACGCCGGTGTGGACAAAACCCCAACGGGCGCTGAGTTATAATCTCGGAGCAATTGTCGCATTGACCGTCGCAGGCTATGCGTGCAAACTATTCGCTGCGAACATAGTAGAAAAGGTCGATCCGGGCCCAGACCCTGGGTGAACGGTGGGCACGTCCCCTATGTCCTCAGAAGAATCACAATTCCCCGCAGCCTCGGCCGGCGGCTCGTTCATTGGGCGCAAGCTGGGCGACTTCACTATCCGAGCCGAGATCGGGCGAGGAGGGATGGGCACCGTATACATCGCCCACCAGAAGTCGCTCGATCGGCAGGTGGCCTTGAAAGTGCTGCACGCGGGCCCGGGAATGACCGAGTCGGCCGTCATTCGCTTTAAGCGTGAGGCCCAGGCGGCCGGGCGATTGACCCACCGAAACATCGTGCCCATTTTCGGCCAGGGACAACAGGATGACACTTACTACTACGCCATGGAGCTGGTCCAAGGCCGAAGCCTCATTCGGATCATCGAGGAAGAGCGCGGCTCCTCGCAGGCTGCTACCGATGCCGACGACACGGTGGTGCTCGGCTCTCCAGGCTCCAGCGATAGTGACACTCGCTCGGGGAGCGGGGATGCAATGGCCGAGACCGCTCTGGCGTCGCCGGACGACACCGCCCGGCTGCCTAGTCCCGCCGGATCGGCCGTTCGATTGGAGGGCGAGTCACGCTTCGATCGAATCGCCGAGCTGATGGCCTCTGTGGCCGATGCCCTGGAGTACGCTCACCGCAACGGCGTCATCCACCGCGACATCAAGCCTCACAACCTGATGCTCTCCGACGACGGTCGCTTGTGCATCACGGATTTCGGACTCGCTCGCGTGCTGTCCGAACCCGGGGTGACCGTCACCGGCGAGTTCATCGGCTCGCCGCGCTACATGTCGCCGGAGCAGATCAGCGGGACGTCCGGTCGCGTCGATCATCGCAGCGACATCTACTCTCTGGGGACCACGCTCTACGAATGGCTCGCCCTGCGCCCCCCGTTTCCAGGGGAGACCCGCGAGCAGGTCATCGCCCAGATCATGACCATCGAGCCGATCGCCCCACGAGTCCACGACCCGCGAATCCCTCTCGATCTGGAGACCATCTGCCAGAAAGCCATTGAGAAAGACCCCGCACACCGGTACCAATCCGCTGGTCAGATGCGGGACGATCTGTTGCGCTTCTCCCAGCGCCATGCGATTCACGCCAAACGGGCCGGGCTCCTCGGTCGGGTCCGCAAATTCATTGCCCGCCACCAGGTGACGTCGCTGGCCATCGGGGCGGCGATAATCGCTATCGCCCTTACGTCGGCCTTGGTGTTCGAACGCTCGGTCAGCACCAAGGAGCAACGTGGCCTGACCGAGAACATCGAATCGCTCGAGGCGGAAAAGAGCGAGCTGAAGAAGCAGGTGGAGCGATTCCAGGATCTCGAAGGACTCCTGCAGGCCGGTATCGGGCTGGGCAAGGGTTTACCGCTTCCATCCTTGGGGCTGCGAGATTCGGCTCAGGCTGGAGCCCCGATGTCGCTGGCCTCACCGGCGGAGCGACACTTCGTCGATCATCTGGTTCCGGTCTTGTTGGACGATTTCCTGCAACGGACCGCCAAGGGCGATCGGCAGGGGCGCCGGGCCGGCCGGCTAAGGGGCTACCGAAAGGCTCTCCAAGATGGCGACCTCGAGGGAGCCTGGATGCTCCTGCGTCCGCGACTGGAGGGCGATCTGGAGGACAATGTCGCCCTCGAGCTGCGGGCGGTGTTGGCCTGTGAGCGCGGGCAGTTTCGTCGAATGCTGTTGGATGCCGAGCGCATGATCAAGAGGGAGCCGACTGCGTTACAGGGCTATTGGCTTCGGGCCTTGGCGCTGGTACTCGGAAGCAGGGTCACTGAGGCGTTGGAAGATCTCAACTTTCTGACCGACTCGGGCTGGCGCGACGCGTGGATCCTGACGGCCCAGGGGGCGGCCTTCGCCCGCCAGCAGGCCTGGGAAAAGGCCCTGTCGAACTTCGAGGCGGCGGTGGCCCTGTCGCCCAACCACACCTCCGCCCTGGTTTTTCGGGCGGAGGTTCTAGCCCGTCAAGGCAAGCACGAAACCGCCATCCTGGATCTGCATGAGGTAATCCGCATCGAGCCGCAAGACTATCTGGCTTTTGCGATGCGCGGCCAGTACTTCCAGGTGCTGGGACGATATGGATCCGCCGCCGACGATCTGAAGCAAGCCTTCGACTTGAACCCGACGATCGAGTCCTTCACCAAAATGATGACCGCCCAGGCTCGCCGACCCGGGGCAGCCGCCTCCGTTCCCGCAAGCGCGGAGTCCGAACAGGGTATGTCCACCACACCCGCCATCGCCCCCGAGACCGGTTTCGACCGCCCAGCCGACCCGTCGCCTATCGGCAGACCCTGACCTGAGTCACCCAATCACTCACGACACTCCGGATCTTGTCGCCGAGCATCGCCCAGCCGCTTTGTGAACTCCTCAGCTTCCGTTTCGGATTCAAAGAGCAACCTATCGTAGTCGCCGAGCGGGAGTTGTTCTGAGATTTTGGCAGCCTCGTAGTGTAGGTTCACCAAAACGCCCGTCGCCGGCGCCTCCTTGATTTGGTGCCACGCCAGCCACGTTCTCTTTCGTCCGAAGCGAATCACGATTCCCTCCGCCACGATGGCCACGCTTCTGGCCTTTCGAGTCCACCCGAACAGGAAGAGGCGTTCCACGAGCCAATGTTCCGCCCATTGATCGCGCCACCGCCGCGGGCCTACCGCCCAGAACAGTGACGTAGCAAGCCAGAGGACATAGAAAGGAACGACGACATTTC
>JADFPW010000422.1 GCA_022562105.1 Planctomycetota bacterium | reverse complement strand
CTCTGCGGACCTGGTCCCGCGTGAGAATTGAGCAGGGCGGCACAGCGCTTGGGTGGCACGGTCTGGTACTCCAGGCCGTGGAAATCGCAGACAATCATCGTCGCCCCCACGGCCTGGAGTACCAGACCGTGCCACCCGGAGTTCCTCAATCCCTCAGTCCCATCGCTCCTCTGTCCCTTCGCTCTCAATCACCAGGGCCGAGTTGGCCTCGTCTCGAAGCTGGGTCAGCTCGGCATTGGTGTCGAACCAGAGAACACCTTTGTCTGCCGTGACCCTGAAAGAGTCGGCATCTCGAAGCGACGTCGGCCAGGACTCGTTTGCGTCCGCTAGGTGCTGCCGGGCCTGGTCTCGATGACCCAGCGTCGCGTGGGCAACGGCGAGAATCAGGTGATTGACCGTTGGTTCGTCTACGAGGTTCAATGCCGCCTGGGCGTTGGCGATCGCATCAGTCGGCTCGCCATTTCGCAGGCGAGCCAGGGCCAGGATGCGTTTCGCCTTGGCGTCTTGACCTTGGCCCAGGCCATCGGCGTATATGGCGTCCTTCAGGGCGGTGCGGCGAATCTCTCTGTCGTCACTATCCAGGCGAACGCGTGCAAGGAGCATCCAGCTAGCCAAGTCGTGCTTTCCGCGGAGCGAGCGAATGGCTATGTCAATCGACTTGAGGGCGTCGTCATCGTCCTGAAACCATTGTAGTGCAGCAAGGCTTCGCCACGAAAAGACTGAAGCCTCATCCCCCATCTCTGCCAGTTTGCAGGCGTGATCGAGGTTGGCTTCGGCTGAGGCGAAATCGTTAGCCAAGGCGTTGATCACGCCGAGGTTGGCCCATGCCACGGCTTTTTCTGGATCCAGTTTCATGGCCTGAGCGTAGGCAACCACCGCTTCTTCCGGTCTCCCCAGCATCTTGAGAAGCACGCCTTTGACGTTCCAAATGTCCGTACGCTTAGGATCGACGTTCAAGGCGTCACCACAGAGTTGGTTGGCTCGTTCGAGTAGGGCGGGATCCGGGTCTGCCTGGGAATTGTATTGATCCTTCAACATGATCGCAAAGTTTCCCAACGCCGGAACGCTGTCGGGATCGAGCGCCAGGGCTGCCTTGTACTTGTCCATCGCCTTCGCCCAGCGCTGGTCCTCTGCCTGGCCCACCGCTTCATTGACCAACTGACTGACCTTTTGTTCGATCTTCGCATCCCGCGTATGCGATCGTTCTTTGTTGATCACCGCTGCTGTGACGATCGTCAAAACGACGGCGATCGCAGCCGTGGCAACTGCCCCCTTGTGGCGTTTGGCGAACTTGAACGCTCGCTGAAATGTTCCCGGTCGCTTGGCGACGATGGGCAGGTCGTTGATGTAGCGGCGAAGATCCTCGGCCAGCGCTCGGGCGGTCGCGTAGCGGGCCTCGGGCAATTTTTCCATCATCTTGAGGCAGATGGTGTCCAACTCCGCGGGTACACCGGGTACGACTTTACGCGGGGGTGTGGGGTCGCGGGCGATGATCTTGCCTAGTATTTCCTTGTCGTCGGTTCCGGTGAACGCGGGTTGCAGGGTGAGCAGCTCATAGAGCGTGGCCCCCAGCGAGTAGATGTCCGTGGCGTGGCCAACCCGAACGCGCTTGGCCATCGCTTGCTCGGGGCTCATGTAGCGCAAGGTGCCCATCAGCGCGCCGGTGATGGTCATCGACTGATCGCCGGCCTGCTTGGCCAACCCGAAGTCGGCGATCATGATCCGTCCATCGGCGGACAAGATCAGATTGCCCGGCTTGATGTCGCGGTGAATGATGCCCTCGCCGTGGGCGTAGTGCAACGCGTCGGCTGCGTCGGCCATCCAGCGGGCCACTTGCTGATAATAGAATCGGCCACGTCCGGTTGAGGCTGAATCCGACGGGTGAGACGAATCAGCGGCATCCTCAGCGGCGGATTCAGCGACGTCGCCATCCGCCCCATTCCCCTGCAAGCGGGATCGAAGCAGTTCAGCCAGACGGGTCGGAGCGAGTTCCGACGCGGACTCTTTTGCGAACGTCCGAATGAGGTTGTCGAGGGGCTGTCCTTCTACGAGCTCCATGGCGTAGTAGTACGAGTCGCGAGACTCCCCGAAGTCGTAGATGGGAATAATGTTCGTGTGGTGAAGTCGAGCGGCCGCCGTCGCCTCGCGCCGGAAGCGAGTCACGGTCGACGGACTGGCGGTACTGATAATCGCCGGGAGCACCTTGAGGGCCACCGTCCGATTCAACTTCGTTTGGACGGCCCGGTACACGATGCCCATCCCCCCATGACCGAGGACGCCCAGGATTCGGTAGCCTTCGATGTGGGGCAGATGCTCGGCCATCCGCGCCGCCGGTGAGCTCTTCGGATCACTTTTAGAGTCGAAGGTCAGGGTCACGTCCGAGCCGGACCCGCCCTGATGCGCATCCTGAGGTTCAGGTGTGCGACCGGTCTGTGGCCCGTCCGGAGGAATAAAGGGCCCGTAGCGGGTGGCACATTGAGGACAGGAGTGCAGATGCGACCGCAGGGTTGCGGCGGCGGCTTCGTCGAGTAAGCCGTCCTCGTAACGTTTGAAGTCCGCCGGTGTAGGGCACGTTGACACGACGTCACCAGTCTAGGCAAGACATGCTGACTCGTCGAGAGAGCGATCGGACCGGCTGTGGGATCGACTTCCCCGTTGTGGAACCGACTCTCCAGTCGGTCAATCGGTCTGCAGACACTGACCGAAACGGGCCAGAATGAAACCGCTCTCCAGGGGACCGACGGCCCCATCCCCGTTCACATCGGCCATCAAGCCGTTGGGTCCGTCTCCGGGATAGCTGCAGCCGAAGCGGGTTAGTACGAAGCCAGAATCGAGCGGGTCCACCCTTCCATCACCATGGGTATCTCCGTTGCACGCGCAGCCGCCCGTGCTGAGCAAAACCGTCACGTTGTCACCAAGCCGATTGTTGACCCCGAAATCAGGATAACCGTCGCTGCTCTGCGCTTCGTCGAAAGCACCGGTTTTATGACCGCCGATTGGGTTCGAGTTGACTATGAACTGCTCGGCCGAATCTCCACCCGCGTGATGAACGAAGTCGCCGGGATCAATCGGGTGGTCTACGACATATCCAGCAAACCGCCGGCCACTATCGAATGGGAATAGTCACTGCCTGCCCCCCGGTGGCCCCGGCGCACCTGCGGGCTCGCCTCCG
>JADFPW010000070.1 GCA_022562105.1 Planctomycetota bacterium | reverse complement strand
AGTGGAATCACCGTCTGCCACGCTCGCCGCCACACCGCGGGCGCACGTTCGCCTGGCCCCTCATCTATTGGCGTGCCTACGTTGTCCAGGATGCGCAGCGGCCGGGCCTCTGATCCAGGAAACGCGCGATGACGGCGTCGCTGTATTGCGCTGCACGCACTGCCACTCGATGTTTGAGTGCTCCGATCGGATCGTGGATCTGAGTGACACCGCTCACTCGGAGAATCCGGTCTTTCAACAGGAGTTCGACGACTGGGAACACAACGCCGATCACTACGCCCACGAGCCGAACTCTCCGCTGTACCAACTGCTGCACGCCCTCAAAACGGCCAGCTTTGGAATCACCGGGCGCGGCACGCCGATCGTCCTGGATCTCGGTGCGGGGACCGGTTATTTCTCACACTACCTGGCGGACCTGGGCTGTCACCCCGTGACACTGGACTTCTCACCGCGGATGCTCCAGGCCGGGATGAGGTTGTATGATCTGCCTGCGGCGGTATTATACGCGGCCCCGCCCTTGCCATTCCGCAGCGAGAGTTTCGACGCCGTGATCGCCAACGGCATGCTTCATCATTGCAAGGCCCAGGGCGTTCTAGGCGCGGTCATGAGCGAGATCCACAGGGTGCTCAAACCCGACGGTATGTTGTACGTATTCGACCGGAACGGGGCGTGGGCGGGTCGCTGTTTGCACCATTTCGTACTCCGGGTCAAGGCGATCATGCAAAGTCGCCTAACCGCCAGCGCTTCCGCCTCCAGCCACGAGCCGGACTTCATGCCCGAGGATTTACAGAGCGTGCTCGCGGCTGGGTTTCGTATCCAACGCCAACGCCATATATCCACGTTGCCGACGTTCGCCACCATCGTGGCGACCAACACACTGAAGTACGCAGGATGGACCCGACTGGCATGGACTTGTCAGATGCTTGCTTGTCCCTTGTTGTGGCTCGTCGAGCGGGGGTTGGCGGCTCGCTGTTTTACGGTAGAGCAGTGCTTGTGCCTATCAAAGACGACGCCCCAGGCAGCGGGCGTGACGGACATCCAATGATTCCAGCGACCGGATCTGCACGGCCATCATGATCGGACTGAGCCAGAGAATCCTCCCCTCGCTTGTCGGAATGGCCCGGCGACCTCCCTACCTGATCTTCCACACGACGAACGTGTGCAATTTGCAATGTCCCTATTGCTTCCTCCTCGACGACCTCAATCGCAAGCAGAACGAACTGACGCTCGATGAGATCGAGCGCATCGCCGCCGGCTACGGCCCGATGATGGTATTGATGCTCACCGGCGGTGAGCCGTTCGCCCGCAAAGACTTCGCGCAAATCCCCGGCATCTTCTACCGTCATACCAAACCGAGGGTAATCTCGGTGGTGACGAACGGCACGCTGGGAGATCGCGTGGCGAAGGGTGTGGAGCGCATTGTCGAGGAGTGTCCGAGGGCGCAGATCACGCTCACGTTCTCCCTCGACGGATGGGGGAGCGAGCACGATCGCACGCGCGGCGCAGGCAGCTTTGAGAAGACGCGGTCCACCATCCGGGCGCTGAACGAGTTGAAGGCCCGGGTTCACAATCTGCGCACGGGCGTCAACGTCACCGTGCTGCCGGAGATGGACGTCGAGGCTGCCACCACGCTTAGCAGCCGGCTGTCCGCCCTTGGGGTGGATAGTCTGTCTCACAATCTCGTTCGCGGATCAACTCGGGACAACGCGCCCGAAGGCGTCGACCTGGGTGCCTACCGTATCCTTGGCGATCTGTTCGCGGCATTCAATCGGCGGAGCAGCTCATCCGCGGACGCTCGACGTACGATAGGGTGGCTGGCGCAGCGCAAGGATGAACTACAGCGCAAGATTATCGAAGACACCTACCGGGAAAGGAGATTCCAAGGCGTCACCTGCAACGCCGGCCGGGATATCGGTGTCCTGTACAGCAATGGAATCGTTAAACCGTGCGAGCTGCTCAACGACAGCTTCGGCAACATCCGCGACGCGGACTACGACTTCACGCGCCTGTGGCGGTCTGCGGAAAAGAAGCAATCGGTCCGTCGAATTCGACGAGGAAAGTGCTTCTGCACGCACGAATGTTTCATGTCCTCATCCATCGCCCTCAGCCCGCAACATCTGTTGCGGGCGATCTGGTATCGATCGTGCTCAACGCCTGTGGAGGAAGGACACCCGTCCCCCGGGCACCGAAAGCCAGCCGTCGAGACCGGTTCGGCGCTGGACACCTCGTCAGTGCCAACGCCTGAGAATACGCTTTCCTCGGATATCAAGACCGGCTCGGAGGTCGGCGCCCGGTGAAGCTGAGCATCATCATTCCAACGTTCAACACCGCCCATGTGATCGGTGAATGCTTGAGCGCCATCCTTCAACAAGTGGAGGAGCGCCGAGATATTCAGGTGATTGCCGTGGATGACGCATCGACGGACGATACGGTCGAGCGAATCAAATCACACGGGGTGACGGTCATCGAGCGTGCGACCAACGGCGGATCCGCCCGAAGTCGGAATCTCGGGGCTCGACACGCATCCGGAACGTGGTTGATATTCCTCGACGCAGATGTACTCCTTCCGGCAGGGTCGCTGGCCCGGTTGGAACGCCTGGTGGATGAAAGCGCGGAGATCCCCGGTCGCACCTTTCAGGGCGTATTCAGTGCAGACAACCAGGTTGCCGGCTTGGCGTCCGCGTTTTACAACTACGAGCAGCATTACGTCCAGTTGAGCATGCCACGGACCACCAACTACGTGAATACGTCGCTGTTCTGTATTCGACGCGATGAGTTTCTAGCCATCGGCGGATTTGACGAGGGTCTACGCCTTTGCGAGGACACCGAGTTCGGCTTGCGCTGGTGGAATGCGGGGAACACGGTCCGTCTAGTGCCTGAACTCGCCGTTCGACATGTCAAGTCGATCACCTTCCGCGGGGTGACCCGGGTGCTGTTCCTATCGACTTACGTGGCTCGGACCCTCGGCCGGCGCCCCTCATCCACCGACGCCGAATCAACGAATGGTCGACCGGCCGCCCGATCGCGTTTCTTCATGGTCAAGGTAGGCACCGCCCTGCTGCACCTGCTCGGCCTCGGCCTATCGATCGCCTACCGCAACCCCGTTCCCTGGCTGCTATTCCTGGCGATCGATCTGGGAATCAAGTACCGATTCTTCCGCCATCTGGTGACCGTTCATCGCCGGCCGATGCTGTGGATCTATTCCTGGCTGATGCTTCATGCGACCGGGCTAGCGATGTTCGCCGGGGCTTGCCTGGCTACAATTCGCTCACCGCGGTTGCGACGTCGGATTCTCGCTCTGCCGCACCGGTAGCATCCGGGCCGGGCGAACCAGCAGCAGCCGACCACACGGTCATCCCTCGGCGCCAGCACGTTCGACCCGCGAAGCCGATGGTTGGTGACACACTACGCCTCGGGCCGCTCGTACAGACCGTGGCCGACATACTTGAGGCAACCCAGGCGAACCAGTTCGTCCCAGACGACTTGTGGATATTGATTCTGGGCGGCTACAGAACCGATTCCCGAGCGGTAACCGCCGCTTGCAGGTAGATCGTCGTGGTGTGACCAAGCTTGCCCAGCCGATCGCGCCTGGGCTCGACGATTCTGGGAGGACAGTAGGCCACTGAGACGGTGACGATCCCGGCTGTGGCATCGAGGTAGCGGCGCCCCTTGTCGTCCCTGAGGTACTGCATCCTACCATCCACAGTATTGAGGGGATTGCGGTATGTAGGTGATGATCCCGAGGTTGAGGTACTCCTGGGTCAACGCGAGCACCTCATCCCCACTCGGACCCCTGTAGGGAACGGGCTTGAGGTCGTTATCTGGCAGCTTGGCCGTCTTCGGGGTCGTGCTCATCTAGACGCTCCGGGGGGAGTCTTTTGTCGCGCCGTGCATCGTCGAGCGCCCGGACCAAGTCCCCAGCGAGCCGCCAGTTTGGGGTCATCTCCACGGTTGCATTGTGGCGGCTGATGGGCAACCCCGCCGCTCAGTGCTGGTACGTCGTCGGTCGGCCCTTTCGTAGCGGAGATGACACACCGCAGCGCTGATCAACCCGACCCATTGGCGACCGAAGGGTGGTCGTCCTCCCGGACCCCTGGCGAAGTGCTTTTCCAACCTCATCGTGATGCCGATAACCACGGTGACGATGCCCGATGATTCGGGATGCCGGAACTCGTACACCCGAAAGGATTCTTCCATGCGAATCCTCCTGCTTTCGCCGCCTTACCGGTCCAACTACATGCGCAACGCCCGCTGCGACTTCGTGTCCCTGTCGGCGTCGCAGTGGTATCCGATCTGGCTGGGGTATGCTGGAGCGTGGCTGGAGAGGTGTGGGCACGAGGTTCGGCTGATCGATGCCCCTTCGGCGGGCATGGACCACCATCAGACCGAGCGGGCGGCCATCGACTGGCAGCCGGACATGTTGGTCGTCTACACCGGCCAGAAGAGTCGCAAGAACGACGTGGAGTTCGCCGATCGACTGACGGAACGTCTCGACTGCATCTCCGTCCTGGCTGGCCCCTATTTTTCGAGCGACCCGCAGAAAACGTTGGACCTGTCGAATGCGGTGCCGTTCGGCATCGAAAGCGAATTCGAGCATCCCCTCGCTGAACTGGCGGCCGGCACCGAGCCAGCCCAGATCAAGAACCTGCTGTGGCGCGGGCCGGACGGAATTGTGAAGAACCCGCTACGGCCCTACCTGACCAGCGAGCAGTTGGATGAGATTCCCTTCGTGACGCGGTTCTTCAAGAATCATCTGAACCTGCGTCACTACAAGACCATCAGCGAGTTCTATCCGTTCGTCGACCTGATGAGCGGCCGAGGCTGTCATTGGGGTCAATGCACCTTCTGCCTCTGGGTCCACACCTTCGTCAAGGGACACACATACAACATGCGCAGCGTGGACAACTTGGTGGAGGAGTTCGCCTACGTACATAGCGACATTCCCGAAGTCCGGTCGATCATGATCCAGGACGACATGATCACCGACGATCGCGCGACGGCGATGTCGGAGCGGATCATCGCCCGCAAGATCAAGACTCCCTGGTCCTGCTATGCCCGCAGCAACCTCTCGCTGGACACTATGAAGCTGATGAAGCGGGCGGGATGTCGCAACCTCCACGTCGGCTACGAGTCAGGCGATCCGACGATCATCAAGAACATTCGCAAGGGCGTGACCATCAAGGTCATGGAGGAGTTCACCCATAATGCCAAGCGGGCCGGCCTGGGGATTCACGGCGACTTTGCCATCGGATTCTTGGGCGAGACCGCCGAAAGCGCCCGGACGACCTTGAAGTGGGCCAAGCGCCTGAATCCCGACACCGCCCAGTTCCAACTGGCCAACGTGTTAGAAGGCACGCCGTTCCACGCCCAGCTCAAGGAAAAGGGCTGGCTCAATCCAGACGGCGAGCCGGACTATCCGCACTTCAGCAACGAGGACATTCGGGCCGCTGCCAAGCGCGCCTACCGAGCCTTCTACTTAAGCCCGCAGCACCTGCTCAAGTGCATTCGCCACCCCTACGAGCTGTTCTTCGGACGGTTCAAGACCATGTCCGCCGCCGTCCCGGCGATGTTCTGGAAACGGTGGTAACGCCAACGCGTCAACCAAGTCGCAATCAACGGCATCTGCATCGCTAGACGTATTACGGTACGCGATTGGCCATGGCGCAACGGTGTCTCCCATCCGGCCTCGCGTGTCGCTTGAAGAAGAATTCAGTATCCACCGGGGTGACGGGGCCATCTGACCCGACCTCCTGATTTCGGTCCACGTCTGGGGTGATAGACTCGGGGCTTGGGCCCAGGATCGAAAGGAGGTCGGACGCTGGAGTCTCGCGCCCCCCGCACGCGTAGCATCCACATCGGGGGAGCCGCCGACCGCCGACTCCACGGTCACCCATCGGGGCCATCACGTTCGACCCGTGATGGTGATGGCTGGCGACAGACTACGTCTCGGGCCGTTCGTACAGACCGTGGCCGACATACTTGAGGCGACCCAGCCGAACCAGTTCGTCCCAGACGGCTTGCGGGTACTGATTCGGGGCAGCTACGGACACGATCCCCGAGCGGTGACCGCTGCTCATCGGCCCATGACCGAGCCCCGAATCGTCGTCGAGTCGGGCGAGCTTGAGCCGTTTCTTGAAAGCCTTCATCGCCCGCCGCAGCTCCTCAGCAGACGGCACGTCAGCCGGCGTCTCCGCGTCCTTCGACGGCAAGGATGACTCATCGGGTGGTAACGGATCGGGACTCAAAACACACCTCCCTGGCTGATTCGTCAAGATGCCAACTCACCGCACAAAGCCTCAACTTACAGCGCTTGCCCAGCTCGAGTATCCTACGCGACTATGCTACAGATCCAGTTCGTGTGCGATTATAGGCCTACCAGCCGACAGATCGAGCACCACGCCCCCGATCTCCGGATCGTGGGGAAACGCCAGCCACGTGCCGTGCTCACGACACAACTCCAGGATTCGTTTCTTTTCATCGAGCATCACTCGCGGATACAAGTCGAAGGCCATGGCCCAGGCGATCTTGAGATGGCCGCTGGTGGGAATGGCATCGCCGGCGAACAGCAGCGACGGCTCACCCGATCCGCCGTCGAACAGCGGCAGGAGTTGCCCCGGGGTGTGACCGTGTGATAGCATCCAGCGCATCCCCTCCCACGGCGGGGGCGGATCATCACCCTCGACCAGCGTCAACACGCCCTCGGCCTTCAACGATTGCAGATCGCGTTCCAGGTAGGATGCCTGGTCACGGATCGTAGGGGCCTGTGCGTGCTCCCATTGCCGCCGATGGAGCCAATGGCGAGCCTGGGGAAATCGAAGCCGCGTCGCTGCCCCCGGTTCGTCCACCCATTCGGTCAGGCCGCCGTTGTGATCAAAATGCAGGTGGGTGACCACTACATCGGTCACGCTCGCTTCGCTCAGCCCGAATCGACTCAGGCCCTGGGCGATCGCCTGGCGGCGAGGTTGGAGGGCGAAGCGCTCGCCCTCTTGTTCGGACCATTTGTGACCGGCCCCGGTGTCCACCAGCACGACCCGATCGCTGGTCTCATCGACCGCGATCAGCGTCCTCATGGCTAGCGGAATGCGGTTCTCCTCATCGGGCTCTGCCTGTTTCGCCCATAGCGCCTTGGGGACCACCCCGAACATCGCCCCGCCGTCCAAGCGGAACGTGCCATTCACCACGCTGACGATCTTGAATCGGCCGACCTGGACCATACGGAACTCTTACGCGCTCCCGGCGAGCCGGTAAAGCCGATGCACCTGCTGGTTCGACCTCGTCGATCCATAAGGCCTGCTTCCAACGGGTCGGCTAGGCCGATAGTGGGGGCAGGGATCTTGCATTCCGACGCCCGATCGAGGAAAAGAGCGGAGCGAATGGCGGCGGCGCGAGCGGGCGTGCCCCCTCGCGGCCTGGCCGAGCCAGAGATGTCGAATCCAGCATAATGGGGCACCAGACGAATGCGACGATCGGATAGCACGAAAGCGGTTTTGCTACCAGTTCTTGTCCTTGTCCTGATGGGCGCCGAGACCGCCGTCAAGGCTCAGGTGACCGAGCTACGAGCGGTCGAGGGCGACCGGTACATGTCGCGGACCAGGCAGTTGACCTTCGACGGTCGTCGCAACGGAGAAGCCTACTTCTCGCCGGATGGCAGCAAGCTGATCTTCAGCGGAGAACGTGAGCCGGGCAACCCGTTCTTTCAGACCTATATCCTAGATCTAGAGACCGGCGATTCTTGGCGGGTTTCTCCAGGGATGGGGATGACCACCTGCGCCTATTTTCAGCCGGCCAGTCTGCGCGTCCTCTTCGCCAGCAGCCACCTGGACCCGGAGGCCGATGCCAAGGTGCAGGCCGAGTTTGAGCGGCGAGAAACCCAAGGACATAACCGCTATCTGGGATGGAACTACAATCCGCACTACGATGTTTTCTCCTCCAACCGAGACGGCAGTGACCTGGGGCGACTGACCGACACGCCCGGGTACGACGCGGAGGCGGCCTATTCGCACAACGGGCGGATGATTGTCCTTTGCTCCATACGTGACGCCTATCCGCTCGACAAACTGACCCCGGACCAGCGCCAGGCATTCGATGACAAGCCGGAGAACTTCGCCGAACTCTACCTCATGAACGCCGACGGCACCGAACAGCGGCGGCTGACCGATTGGCCGGGCTATGACGGCGGACCGTTCTTCTCGCCCGATGATACACGCATCGTCTGGCGACACTTCGACGAAGGCGGAATGCTCGCCGACGTGTACACCATGAAGGTCGATGGCACCGATCGACGCCGTTTGACCGACTTCTCCAGTATGAGCTGGGCGCCGTTCTATCACCCGTCGGGGGATTATCTCGTCTTCACCACCAACAAACACGGCTTCGACAACTTCGAGCTGTACCTGGTCGACGTGGCGGGACACGGAGAGCCCGTGCGCGTCACCCACACGCCGAACTTCGACGGCATGGCGGCGTTCAGCCCTGACGGAAAGAGGATTTGCTGGACATCAACGCGGACCTCCAGCGGCCTGTCGCAGTTGTTCATCGCCAAATGGAACCATGAGGCGGCGCTGGCCGCCGTACGCCAGGCCCCTCCGCGGGGCGAAACGGGAGACTAGAATGCAGCCAGTCCTGCAATCGTGCGCCGATCAACCGATCGACTCGCTTGAAAACACCGTGCGTCCAACCGCTGCAAGTGGAATTCGTCGATGGTCCGGGGTGCGTATCGCGTTCGCCGGCGCTGGCGTGCTCATACTGACCGGCTGCGCAGCGCCGCCCGGACCCGATCTGTCGCCGCGTATCACGGCCGACGACGCCCGTACCCACGTCGCATATCTCGCATCTGATGAGATGGAGGGCCGGATGACCGCGTCGCGAGGTAGCCACCGCGCGGGAAGGTACATCGCCCAGCGACTCACCGACGCGGGCGTGGCCCCCGCCGGCGATGCCGACACGTATTTCCAAGCGTTTCCCTACCAGGGCAGGCACGGGCGAAACGTGATCGGCATGCTGCCACCCACAAATGGCGGCGATGAATATGTGCTGATCGGCGCCCACTACGATCACATCGGATTCGGCGAGATCGAGTCGCGGGCCAGCGAAGACGAGCGAGACTCGATTCACAATGGCGCCGACGACAACGCCTCGGGCGTCGCGGTAGTTCTCGAATTGGCCGCCGCATACGGCGCCGAGCGCAGCCCAGACCAAGCTCCGCGCCGCGGTCTGATTTTTGCCCTCTGGTCCGGTGAGGAGGTCGGCGTGCTGGGAAGCACTCATTTCGCCGCGAATCCGTGCGTGCCGATCGAGCAGATCGTGGCCTACCTGAACTTCGACATGGTGGGGCACCTCAAGGACAATACGCTTGTCGTGCAAGGCGTGGGCTCCTCGCCGGGTTGGGGGCGATGGCTGGAGCGACGCAATATCCCCGCCGGCTTCAACCTGCGAACCCAGGAAGATCCCTACCAGCCGACCGACATCATCGCGCTGTATCCGAAGGGCGTCCCCGTGCTCGGCTTCTACACCGGGCTGAATGATCTCTACAACACGCCCCACGACGATCCCGACACGCTAAACTACGAGGGGATCGAACGCATCGCGTCGTTCGCCAAGTCCATTATCGATTCCGCGGCCGGCGATGTCGCCAGGCTGGCCTACTTCGAGATGCCGATGGAGAAAGCTACCAGCCCGGATCGGCCGGTTTCCACCGGCACCATTCCCGACTACGCCTCCGGAGACGTCCCGGGCATGCGAATTTCAGGCGTTCGCAAGGGCGGACCCGCCGAGCAGGCCGGGATCCAGGAGGGCGACATCATTGTCGAGTTCGATGGACACAAGATCGGCGATGCGACTGACTACCAAGAGGCCCTAGCCGGCGCCAAACCCGACGTTACCGTGGACATTGCGGTCCTCCGTGATGGCGAGCGCCTGGTGCTGAAGATCACCCCGGTGGGACGGTAGACGGTTCCGGGTTGACCGGCCCGTTGTTGGGATACCACGCCCACCACTCACCGTAGATGTGTTCGTATTGCGCACTCCGTACAGCCGGAGGCGGAACGCCCGGGAAGTAGGCTAGGCCGGCCCGGGCGGCGGTGCCGTGTCCGTAGGTGATGAATCGAGTGCCCGAGCCGATCGTCTCCACTTCCGATGCCTGGAAGAACCCGATCCAGATCAACCCCTCTTCCTTGGAGAGATCGTCCGCCTGAAAGTCGGTCAACATCGTCAGGCCGACCTGACTCCACAACACCCGACCTATCAAAGCCGGTCGAAACATGACGCACGCCGCCCCCAGCGCGACTACCATCGGGACGGTCAGGAAGCGCCATCGTCGCTTGTCCGCCGGCCCCAGGCGACCTGCAACCGTCGCCGTCGCATGCACGACAAGGCGCAGAACCCACGCCCCCGCCAGCACGATCAGCCCGGCCAACAGCATCGCATAGGCCCCGAGCGGCGCGGCGACGTTGCTCGTGTAATACACCACCGCAACCAGCCAAAGCTTGGCCAGTCCATTGAGCAGCAACCCCGGCGGCCGTCCCCACCCACGGCTCTCAAGCCGTTGTCGCGACCATCTCTTGGTTGAAACCACTACGACAGGTATCGTCTCGTTATTCATGGCTCTTCTCGGTCATTGTACTCTTCCTGTCGCCGACGCCAACCGCCGCCCCGTGATCAGCACCGGGTGCCACTGGTGGCTTGCCCACCAGTGCGATCGCCGGGTGCCTATGGAAGGTACAGGAGATCTCCGCCGGTCTTTCGGATCAAGTCATCGAGATAGGAATCGATCCCTTGCCGGCAAACGTCGTCGGACCGGGCCTGCGGGTCAGACAGAAGCACGCCGATGGTTCTGTGCGTCCTTAGCTCACGAAAAGCCTGCGCCGTCGCCTTGGCACCGTTTCGATCTACGAGCAGTTTCAAGACTGACTCCAGGCAAATGAGCCGACCTGCGACATGTTGGCGAAGATCGGCCAGTTCTTTCTGAGTCGCCAGTGCTACGAGAGCGCGTTTGTCACCGGTCGTCAGGTAGTAACCATCGTGCTCCGCGAGTAAGGCGAACAACTCGGCTTCTCCAACGTCAATGTCCGATACCCGTGCCAAGGCATCGAGTACGTCCGGGTTTGTCGGCCCCTCGGTAAGGAGCGCTATAGTGTGCGCCGTGCGCGAGGCGGCCTGCAACACGGTCGCCGGGTAGGTGTCTTTGAATACACGACCGCGTTGGAATTGTTGTATGGCCGCCGCCAATCGACGACATTGCTCCGGCACAAAGTCAAGCGACTGGAGCACGTCGCCCAGAGTGCCCGATCCGCCGAGCAACACGAGCATGTCCGTATCGATGAGGAGCAGCCGATCCGACATGCTACTCCCGTCAGACTGTTAGCCCAGCGCAACCGCTCAAGAATCTCTCGGTCGACTCGGGTAGGTCACCCGCTTGCAACACCCGTCGCAACGCGCCGGTGATCTGCTCGTGCGCGCCGACTTTCTGTCCAAGGAAGTCCAGCGCTTTCTGCGCGGCCGGAAAACGCTTGGCCGACCGTCCATAGAACAAGACAACGGTGCCCGGTGAAATCCGGCGAGATTCTCCGTATCGTAGAGCCGCCCGTGCCAACTTCTCGGCCGTCAGGCCGAACGTGGGCGTAAAACCAGGAGATGACTCTCCGCTGAGCACTTCGCACGCAAAGCGGTCCGCTTCCTGCTCCTGTTGGTCTTCGTCCGTCTTGTCCAAGTCTTGATCGACGATTAGATCCCCCCCATCGCAGACATGTTCACGCATGATGTGCCCGAGTTCGTGCGCCAGATGAAACGCCACCCACGGCGGGCTGTCGTGCCCCGATGCGAGCACAATGACCGGGCGCGTCCCGCAGAAAGTTGCCAAACCGGCGATTTTCTTGCTCGCCCTGGGCGTGTGAGTTAGATGCACGACGCCGATTCCGTGGCTCCAGCAATAATTCAGCAACGATCCGAGGTCAACATGGGCGTGGTTTCGGAGAATCGCCGCCCTTACGGACGATGCGAGCGCCGGTCCGTCAAACGAGGGAAGATCGATTGCACACTCGGCCACCAACTGGGCGGCGCGCCGTGCGACCACAACAGTACCGGCGACCTGTTCCTCCGTTACTTTGGCGTTGCGCTTCAACCGGATGTCCTCGCAAGGAGGCAAGACCAGCTTGCATTGCGGGTCGCGAAGATCGGTCGTGCGAAACCCGAAGTGTCGCGCAATCGCAAGCTCCGCGATCGCACGATTGGCCGGTACGGCCGCTAGGTCGTTCGACCACCAGTCGGGAAGTACGCATTCTTCCACGAACTTGCGGTCGTATCCGACTTCTTTGAGACGCCTGTAAAGGTCTTGCATGTTGTCGGTCTTGGCGCTGGCGATACCGGTCCTCCTCTCTTGACACCATCGATTCTACGCAAGACTCTCGCGCTGTGCCAGTGAATACCCGATAAATCCCCTTATGGCCCATGGATTGGCGATCTCGATGCACGCCCAGCGACCCCCCTTGTCCCGGTGCTATTGACGGCTGGAGCTTGCAGCCCGCTCCCGGGGGGTAGTTGGCTGAATCGTCGTTCCCTCGCGTTGCGGATCACACCGGCTAGGATGGTCAATCGAGAGGCGGATCCGATGAACCGATGCGGCTGGGCCACCAATGAGCGATTGATCACCTACCACGACGAGGAGTGGGGCGTACCGGTTCACGACGACCGTCACTTCTTCGAGAAGATCATCCTGGACGGTGCCCAGGCTGGTCTCAGTTGGGACGTTATCCTACGGAAACGCGACGCCTATCGCACAGCGTTCGATCGGTTCGATCCGGTCAAGGTGGCCCGCTACGACAAGCGCAAGGAAGCCCAATTGCTCCGAAACGCAGGCATCGTCCGCAACCGCCTGAAGATCGCGTCGGCCATCAAGAACGCCAAGGCCTTCCTCGCCGTTCAGGAAGAGTTCGGCAGCTTCGACGCCTACATCTGGCCATTCGTCGATGGCAGGCCGAAGATCAACAAGTGGCGAACCATGAAACAAGTCCCCGCTCGCACGGAGATTTCTGACGCTGTGAGCAAGGATCTAAAAGCCCGCGGATTCTCGTTCGTCGGCTCGACGATCTGCTACGCCTTCATGCAGGCCGCCGGGTTGATCAACGACCACCTGGTCAAGTGTTTCCGCTATGCTGAGCTATCCGCGCGGGTGTAGCCGGCTCCAAGACCGGAAAACTGCCAACTGAATCGCGCACCGGGTGAGTCGAGGAGGGTCCGTATTCTCTATCACCGGGAAACGCCCGCCGCCCCTTGTCGATTGCCGTCGATGGGCCTAGAATAAGCAAATGAGCCAGACTCTTGGCCGAGTTCAGCAACTTCTTGCCGAGGGTCAAGTCAGGATTTCAGATCATGGCTACGATGAACTGGCTTCGGATGGCATCCTGGCAGGTGAGGTTCTCGCCGGTGTTGAGGAAGCCGTCGTGGTGGAGGATTATCCCGACTACGTCAAAGGCCCCTGCGTGCTGGTTCTTCAACACGACCAAACCGGCAGGGCGATCCACGCCGTTTGGAGAATCGCCCAGGGAACCGAAAGTCCGGCTGTGTTGATCACCGCTTACCGGCCCGATCCCGAGCGATGGGCCCAGGACTTCAAGCGGAGAAAGTCATGAGCACTCGCAAACACACCAAACTCCTTCACGAGGGCGACTATGTCGCAGAAATCGAAGTCGAGTTGATCGACGCTGAGGGAGGCTGGGGCCCCTATCTATCGCTTGAAGATGTTCACAAGTTGGATCGCCTGCGTGTCGCCCTACGGCAAGGGGATATCGCCAGCGCCCTGAAGTGCGCCTTGGTATATCGCCTCACACCAATCACCACCGCCGGATAACCTGGCAAACTCACCGGCTCGAACTCAGTCAAACAGCGGCCGGATCGCCCCGAACGGACCGGGAAACCAAACGGCCGCCACCGCCGACCATCCCATAAGCCACGAAGGAACCGCTTGCGTCGAACTCCTCCTGATTCCATGCGCCGGTGGGTCCAACCGACGGGCTTGACCTCTGCAGGTTACCGTTCCCATGGTGCAAACGTTTCCGGCGCCGTCCGTGGGAATGTTCGCCCCGCAAAGACTGTGCTACGATCCGTACCGACGGACCGCGGCACTTTCCCTCAACTGCACGGGCTTGTGCTTCGGGAATCGGGCGCCGCTGGAAACGATTCATAAACGACGGAGTACCCTCATCGATCGAGAATTGAAAAGAGTGTTGGGTCCGTTCGACGTGACCTGCGTCGTGGTGGGGTCCATCATTGGCGTGGGGATCTTCTTCGTACCGAGCGAGGTCGCCCACGCAGCGGGTAGCGGACGCCTGACCATGATCGCATGGGCCTGCGGCGGGGCCATCGCCCTGATGGGAGCCCTGACCTTTGCCGAACTCGGCGGGCTATATCCGAACACGGGCGGCCAATACGAAGTTCTTCGCGACGCTTACGGACCGCTGCCGGCGTTCCTATTCGTATTCTGCAACGCCACCGCCGTACAGACGGGCGGGATGGCCATCATTGCCACCATCTGTGCCAAGTACCTCGCGTTGGCGGTCAGCGGTGCCGTTCCCGGGACCGTTGGTCTGATCTTCCTCGCCTCGGCCCTGATCGTGGGTTTGGTGGCGGCCAACGCGATCGGGGTAAGGTGGGGTGCGGGCAT
>JADFPW010000421.1 GCA_022562105.1 Planctomycetota bacterium | reverse complement strand
CGTGCCGTCGCAAATTGCTCATCGCCGCTGATTCGCAGGTCGAACACCGCCCCGGTGGCCCTTCCTCCTCGCGGCCTCAGCCCCTCGACCCCTTGACCGTCAGTCGCAAGGCCCCAAGCGGGCTAGGATGAAACCGACGTCGAGGGGGTTGACCAGGCGGTCGGCGTTTCGGTCGGCGGTGTCGCAGTCGGGATCGCCGGTGTTGACCTCGCAGCCTAAACGGGCCAGCACGAAGCCGGCATCCAACGGATCCACCGTGCCGTCAGCGTTGGCGTCGCCGGCGCAGGGATTTTCGACGATGGGCGTCGGAAGGAAGGCGTGGGTGTCGCCGTAAGAATCGCCCCCAGGCCAACCCTCTGCCCGGCGTAATTGATGTCTTCGGCGATGGTCAGCTCTTGCCAGGTGTCTCCGGAAACCACCAGGTCGTTCAGATGGTACATGGTTCCCTCGAACGAAATGATCGCCGGCAGGCCATCGATCTCGCTATCGGCGCAACCGACGATGATTCCGGCGTTGTTGATCGCCCGAGGGTTTCCGTAAGTGAAATCGGGCGCCAGGTCGAGCGGTTCCATCACGCCGTCGTTCCATGGGAATCCGTGCAAGCCCGCGATCTCCCCGCCCGAAGTCCAGCCGACGACTTGACCCAAGTGGTTGACGTCGGTCGCGCGGCCCCTCACGTCGTCGCCGAGAACACCTAGCCGGCCGCTACTTTTTCAACGGCCTGCTAGGGATTATAGAAATCCACGTCATTGGCCGCACGCAACATCGGCAGTCCCCCTGGCAATCCCCGCTTATCGTAGGAGAAGTCGATCGGCTGCTTTCTACCCGTTTCATCGTCGGTGTTGAATGCGCCGACGGTGCCTCGACCATGCGTGCCGGTCGGCGTGGCTGATCCCCTTGATAGTCCGCGGCCTGCTGTCGAGCCCGAAGAATAGGCCTCGCCTGGCGGTGGCCTGACGCGGCTGCCATGGTATCGTGTCGTGATGACGCGTTGCGCTAGTCGAGCCCTGCTCCCCCTGTCCACCTGTACTTCGCACGAGACGGCGAAGTCTGACACGTGGCGGCCGAGAAGTTCCTATCAGCGCGTGGGTCAGTAGCCCAAATTCGGTGCGGCACGCTGGGATCGATTGGCCGAAAATCCGCGACTTCTGTCGGAAATAGGTGTGGCGTCCCCCGATTATCTGGTGTCTCCCGATTATCCACCGGGAAGCCAAATGCGGTGCAGACCGAGGACGAGTGGCCAGGGACACTTGGATCGCTGTCACCGAGGATGCGAATGTCGAGCAAACGGCCCTGGCCAACGCCCCGGCGGAGTTGCGTGTTATGGATTCGCGTGCCGGACGAATGGTTGATTTACGCTTCTTTGGTGGGCTGACGCGAATAGCAGGGCGTTGAAAAACTCGATCACGGGCGATTCGCGCCTCGAACACCCTCGCCCCGGGGCAGCCAGCCGCGTTGCTACGGCCGGCGAGGCGCCGGCCGCTACTTTTTCAACGGGCTGCTAGGGCAGCGTTGTCCGATCCGCGAATCGGTTGTGATCACGTTCTTCGGCGGCTCGGCTACCCTTTGCGACCCGCCGCGTGAGCCACTAGTATGACGGGTCTTGGCGCTGACGCGAGCTTGATGGCCCATGAAACTGACGGACATTCTAGGTAGGGATTGCATCCGGGTGCCCCTGGTGGCCACCGAGAAGCTGGGGGCAATCACCGAGCTGGTCGATCTGCTGCACGAACAGGGCAAGCTTGGTGATCGCGACGTCGTGCTGCACGCGGTGGTCGAACGCGAGCGGACGCGATCCACGGGCATTGGGAACGGTTTGGCCGTCCCGCATGGCAAGTGCGCCGGGTCTCCGAAACTGGTCATGGCCCTGGGTTGTGCCCGGCCGGGGATCGATTTTCAGAGCAAGGACGGCCAGCCGGCCACGGTGATCGCCCTGCTGGCCAGTCCGGTGGATCAAACGGGTCCGCACATTCAGGCGTTGGCTCGGATTTCGCGTTTGATGCTCATGGATGACTTCCGGAAGGCCATAGCCGACGCGGGGTCAGCCGATGAACTCTTCGAGATCATCAGCCGCCATGAATCCCGCTAACTCGACGATGGCTGGCGCCGCTGTCGGCGGCGGTCGTGGGGCTCTTGCCATGGCATACACGTTGACCAGCATCGTCGAGATAGCCCCGTATCTTACCCGAGGAGATCCTGATGAAGACCTACCGAATCGGCCTGTTCGCCCTGGTCCTGATGCTTCCGACGACTGGACGATCAGTTCTCGGCCAAGCGCAATCAGATAGTCCGACCCAGAGCCACCAGATTGGGGAACTCGCCTGGCTGGCGGGTCGCTGGCAGGGGGCGATGCCCAACGGCTGGTTTGAGGAATACTGGTCCGAGCCGCGAGCGGGCATGATGATGGGCATGTTCCGGGTGATCGGACCCGACCGCAAGACGGTGGTTCTCGAGTTCGAGCAGATCATCGAAACGCCGGCCGGTATCGAGCTACGATTCAAGCGTTTTTCCGCGGACCTCGAGCCGAGGGAAGAATCCAAGCAACCCCTGACCCTTCGGCTTGAGCGGTTGGATGCCGAGACGGCGGTCTTTGTGGATCCTACGCCCGAGAAAGCTAAGGAGAATCAGCCGCACCGTATCGTGTTGCGGCGTAAGGGCGACGATCAATACACGTCCGAGGTGTACGTTCTTCGTGAGGGCAAGGAGGAGAGGATCTTCACCTCCCGGGCGCGACGCGCTCAGGCGCCCGAGCAGGTCGAGGTCGATTCGCCCGCCATCCAGGTCACCGCCGGGTGCGGGAGCTGCGTGTTTGGCATGGAAGGCGTTGAGAAGTGTCCTCTTGCGGTCAAGATTGACGGCACGGCGTATCTGGTGACCGGGGTCGAGATGGACGCCCTGGGCGACGCCCACGCAGAGGACGGGCTTTGCAACATAGAACGCCAGGCCACAACGTGGGGCCACCTCGAGGGCGACCGGTTTGTCGCCGAGCGGATGGAGTTGCTTCCGCAGTAACCGCATGGGATTGTCGATTTCCGATTGCCCATTGAGCAGCCCGTTGAAGTAGTAGTCCGCCGAAGGCGGAATGCTTGCCCAGCGGGCTGTTATTCCTGATCGATCTGCTCCGGGGTGGACCGGCCATGATTCCATTTCTGATCCTCCTATACCTCATCGGGTTGGT
>JADFPW010000420.1 GCA_022562105.1 Planctomycetota bacterium | reverse complement strand
GAATCCAGCGGATCAACCGTCCCATCCCCGTTGGCGTCGCCCTCGCAGTCCTGCGGCGATGGTAGGCACGCCACCACCACCGAGCCCGACCCGGAACCGTCAAAGCCGCCGATCCGAAGCTTGTAGATGATGCCTTGGTTAACATCGAACTGCAGCAACGACGTGAACCCTCCACAAGCGTCGCCGTCATCATTGCAGCCGACCAGGTCCGAAGGCGGACAGGCCGTTCCTTCATAGGCGGCCAGGCGCGTATCAAAGTCGGCTGTATTGCACGTGGTGAACAACGCGGAACCGGTACACGTCGCGGTATAGTGGTACCAGATGTCGTTGACCATGGACAATCCGAAGCCTTCATCGCACTCCGGCGGAAGGGGTGGACCGTCGGTGGTCGCTCCCATCGTGCTGAAGCTCGAGGATCCGTCAAAGATGTCGAAGGCGTCAGCACAGTCGTCGTTATCGACTCCGCCGGGGCAGTCGGTCCCGGCGCAGTTCGTCCCAGCCCCCTGACTCGCGCCGCCGGCACCGCTGCAGGCGAGCACATCGAGGTCGGCGCAAAGACCGCCGTCGAAGCAGCAGGCCTCAGTGGTTGCACAATCGACGCTGGCACAGTCGGTTCCCGCTCCCTGGCTGGCACCGCCTAAGCTGTCACAAGTCGATGCGTCCAGTTCGGTGCAGGCGCCGCCGGCGAAGCAGCAAGCCTCGGTGGCTCCGGCGCACTCGACGCCGGCGCAGTCGGTTCCCGCACCCTGGCTGTCTCCGCCGGCCCCGGCGCAGGTCGCCGGATCCACGTCGGCGCAGTCTCCACTGTCGAAGCAGCACGCCTCGGTGGCGATTTCACCGTCGCAGGAGATCGTGACGGTGCCGGTCCCGGAACCGTCGAATCCGCCGATGCGGAGTTTGTAGATCGTGCCCCCGACGGCCTCGAACTCCATAATCGAGGTGAAACCGCTACACCCGACACTGTCGTCGTTGCAGGCAACGAAATTGTTCGGTGGGCAGGTGGTTCCTTCGTAAGCCGCGAGGCGCGTATCGTAGTTAGCCGTTCCGCAGGTGCTGACGGTCACCGTTCCCGTGCAGCTAGCCTGGTAGTGGAACCAGATGTCGTTGACCAGGGTCAATCCGAACCCCTCCTCACACGAGGACGGCAGCCCGGGACCATCGGTAGTGGCGCCGATCGTGCTGAACGACGTGGTGCCGTCCGAGATATCGGTGGCCTCGGCACAATTGTTGTTGTCGCCGCCGCCACCGCCACCGTCCAGGCAGGTCCGACTGTCACGGAAGGCAGTGATGACCGGCACGGTAAGCGTATCGTGAAAATCGTTGGCACAGGTGATGGATTCGTTCATCGTGTTGTTGGGGCAGCTGCAGTGATCGGCATTCCATAGATGGCCGAGTTCGTGGGCCGACAGGTCGGTCTTGCAGGCGAAGTTAGGGTCGAAGTCGGACTGCACCAGGGAGTAGTCGAAGCTCAAGCAGACCTGGCCGACGTAAGCGACCCCGATGATCCCGCCCAGATTCTTACCGGTAAACAATTGGGCGGCGTCATGCGGAATCCCACCCTGGTTGTTCTGCCATTCGGCCACGAACTGGTCCAGCAAGGTGAACGCGTTGAATGAACTGTACGGATCCGGCTCGCTGCTACGGACGATGATCGCGGTGATCAGGTGAGTGATGTCCGTCTCCGTCTCGTACTGGACGTTCATGGTGTTGATAACCGATTCGATCTGGGCTTCGGTGTTGGGCACGCTGCTTCCCTGGTCTTGGAAGTAGTCGAAGTCGGCGTCGATCCCCAACTCCGCGGTGCATAGCCCGGTCCCACAGGCTGCTCCCCGACCCGATGCCGGGCCGTCGTGGTTGTGGTCCTCGATACGAATTGAGTCCTCAACACCACAGCGTCCCGCGCTGGGCAGGGTGTCGTCCTGGTGATAGACGACGTACAGGTCTTCATCGACGTCGGGAAAATGGCCGGCCAGACGCTCGATCCAATAGCTCCCCGAGTCGTCCGGAAAGACGATTCGAGCCATTAGGCCGCTCTCCAGCAGAGACCCAGCCACTATGCTTCCGGGCACCTCCGCCAGGGAGCCGCGAAGCGTTCGGACGATCCCGGGCTGAGTCTGGATCATGGACCCGTCATCGATCTGCACCAGCAGTTGATAGCTCGCCGCGCGAACCGACTGCGGCCGGAGGTCCAGCGTGTATTCCACGCCCGCGATCGGCACGGTGACCATGATCGCCTCGCCGGGGGTATCCGGCACGTCGAGTGTGACCACCTCGCTGGACGAGAGGTTCAGTACCTGGTTGACCAGATTGGGATCCGGGACGTTGGAGCCTGTCTTCGGAGAGATTATCTCAGCCGCAAGTGCCGGTCCCGCGACCAGAAGCCCACCGACCATAGATATGGCGATTCCCTTGCGCATAGATACCTCCACTGTGTGATGCCTGACGCAGATAACGACGCAAACGTTCAGAACACGTAATGCAGGTTTGGGTAGACCACCCCCATTTTGGGATTCGGCCCGCCTTGCTGCCGCCCTCGGCCGGATTGGTCCTCGCCCGCAATCAGTCCCCAGCCCCCCAGTCTATCCACGGCGGTCCGGAAATGCAAGGTTCGGCCAGTAATGAGCGGTAGGGGCTATCGGACCTGATGACCGCTGGAGCGAGATCGTGCGGGGACGTACTCGGCGTTTCCTGGATGTGGGCAGTGTTGCCCCACACGTCGTTTGCAGTATCTTCCTGCGGACTAATGCCGGCCCGGATTGCAGCGAGTGGAGACCGCGGATCCAAAGGTTAGCCCGGCATGGGGACGCAGCCCCAGGAAGGAGGTGTTGGTGGCTAGGAAGCGCGTGCAAACCGGACCGGATCCACTCTTGGTGGATCTCTTGTCCCTCCCCACCGCTCCTTTTTGTGAGGGGTACGTGATCGACTATCTACGCCGATTCTGTGAGAAGCGGCGGCTATCGTTCGATACGGATCAGGCGGGCAACGTGCTGATCCACCTTCGCCGTGGCCCGAAGCGCAATCGCCACCCGGTCTGCTTCGCGGGCCATCTGGACCACCCCGGATTCATCGCCGACAAGATGATCGATCCGCGCAAACTGCGGGCTCACTGGATGGGCGGGGTGCATGCCGAGTATTTCGTGGGCAGCAAGGTTCGATTCTTCGACGATGGACAATGGATT
>JADFPW010000419.1 GCA_022562105.1 Planctomycetota bacterium | reverse complement strand
GCGGATCGATGCAGTGATCGCCGCTCCAAGCCTTCATGTTGTCGTGGAATACCCTGTCCGTCGGCTGACCGATGGCTGCCTCCCACGAGACGCGGTAGCCGACGTTGTATCCGATGATGATGTCCGGCGCTTCGCTGGCGTACGGTCCGCGATAGATTTGCCGGCTGTTGTAGGCTTTATTGATCGCCAACTCGTTGCGTTCTTCATCGCGCAGACCGGTCAGTTTCTCACAGAGTTCGTTACGCAGCGCTTCCGCATCCTTCGGATCGACGATGCCCTGACTCTCGTTGCCTTTAACGTTCAGCCAGATGCCGGCCAGCCCAACACAATAGGCCCGGGTTTTCGACCAATCCACGGCGGCCAGGTATTTCCGGCGGTGGTCGCTGTCGGGTTTGAACGTCAGATAGCCGTTCTGCTCCAGCCACACATTCAGATCGACGCCGCGACGAAACGGTTTGAAACCGTGGTCCGAGATGACCATCAACACCGTGTCGTCGCCCGCGCACTCCTTCATGGTCCGCCCGACCAGTTCGTCCATGCGCTGGTACAACTCGGGGATCGCATCTCGATGCTGTTCTTCTGCCTGGCCTGCATGGGCGGGATGCGACGGGTCGATGTAGCGCCAGAACATGTGCTGGATCCGATCCGTCCCGTCGAAAACGCAGGTCACCAACCCGCGGCGCACCTTGCTCAAGGCGTCGAAGAACATCTTCTCCCGTTCTTCGTCCGCCTCGATGCACTGATGCAGGAAGTCGTCGTCGCCCAGAATCTCGGCGTTGAGAGCCCATGTATCTTCCGCCAATCCCAGCGTCGCATAGCTGCCCTGCTTCTTGGAAAGATAGGTGCAGAAAACGGCGGGGTGCGAGATGGGCATGGCCGGCTTGTCGGGGTCGATCTGGATGGGCGTGACATACAGCTTGAAGTCCGGCTCGGTGGCCAGCAGCAGGATCTCGCAGATTCCGCGCACCTTGACGCCGGGGGCCGCCTTAAACTCGACTTTGATCCAGGGAGTGTAGCGGCCGGCCACGAGCGGATACTCGTCCCCGGCCACTCGCAGCGTCGCCCGGTCAGGCCCGGTGATCTCCACCTCAAACGGACACTGCATGGCTCCGGCCCCTTCGACCATGCTGTTCTCCGGGCCGATCAGGTGCGAGCGGACGAACTGCCCCTCGCGGGTGACTCGGATCTGCTCGCCACCGATGTGCTCCTCGTCCGTACCGTTGCGCGATGAATAGAACGAGAACGTCCCCTGGCTGCCGCGCAGGTCGGGAACGCACATGGCTGACAGCAGCACGCCGCGAAAGTTCTCCGGCGGAAACGTGATGGGCACGCGGATGATGTTGCTGAAGATGCCATGATCGCCCAGGGTCTTCCAAAACGGCACGCCCTTGCGCAACAGACGGATGTCAGCCTTGCCCCGGGGGATACGGTACTTGCCGATCTTGCGAGTTCGCGTCGCCCCGCGGATTCTGACCGAGGAGAGCTCCGGCATGTAGTTACGCTTGTTTCGCGTGAGAAAGTCGAAGATGTTGTGCTTGCCCGGATTGCAGCAGGTCAAGAACGTTGACCAGGCCACCGGCGAAAGCGGCGGCGCCGTTGTGCCCAGTCGTTGGTAGCTGCCTTGCTCGCGCAGCTTGGACAGGTTGGGCAGCTTGCCCTCGTCCATGTACTTCTCCGCCAGCGTGGGCTCCATACCGTCGAGGCCGAGGATGACGAATCGCTTGGCCCGCGAACGGGCGTGTGCCCGCCGTCCGCGATACCAACGCAGAAACCAGCGGAACGGCCACAGCACCACCGCCGCCAGCGCGGAAAAGAAGGCCAGGAACAACACCCAGGTCGCTCCGGCGACCGCAAACCCCGCACCGGGACCGATGTAGGCCTGAGCCGGCTGGTAACCGATCAGCACCACAAGGGCAGCCAGCAGAATGATCCTGGGCGATCCCCAGCGAACGCCTTGTGGACGACCGTTCTCCGAGGTCGCGGCCGACTTTCGACAACGACTCATGGGCTTATCGAACCTCAACTACCTTGGATTGGGATCTTGCCACAGCGCGCACAAATTGCCAGCGTCCCTCACTGCGTTGCGTCATCCTTGACCAACTCCCAACGACGTTCAGTCTACTCATATGCACGACGGCCTGCAACCGAATGGGTGGCCGCTTGAACTACAAATCGCGCCGTCGCGCCGCGTCCCAGAATCCCTCGGCGTGGCTCAGGCCGGCGCCGCCCGATCCGTGGACCATCATCCAAGGGGCCACTCGGCGCAACACTGACCTTCGACACGCCGGCACCCGATGAGTTCATCGGCAGCAAATCGGATAATCCAGGAGGCCGCCGGAAGGGAGCCGGCACCACGGCATCGCTTGAAGCGGGAAGATCGGGCCGCAGCGACGCGACGCCGAGGTGCGGAAACGGCGGGGGCGGCCTGAAAACCGGTCGCCAATAATACGCATCCCTCTAAGGTGCGATGCGGGCGCTGTTGATGTACGTCAAGATCGACTTGTGCCACCTGCGGAGGCTTTGGGCCGGGCCGCCCGCTCGCACCACGTGCGGGCCGTTCGGGTGGTCCAGGATGGCGATGATCACCATATGGCGAACCGCCGGCAAATCCGAGGGTGGGGCCCCGATGCGTCTGCGCGGGCCAACCATCTCGGCCATGGTCACGGTGATCTCACCGGCACGAACCTCGCGAATATTCATCTCCTCGGCTGTCGGAATAGACCGGGGAAGGGCAAGCTCTTGCACGAACCAACCGGCGATCATGGCCTGTTCACGGCCTTTGATTCCTGGAGCGTGCTCGAGGAGAACAAGAACGTCGTCTGAGTCGGGCGCAACGCCGGGCAGTCGAAAGCTGGCTCGCAGCCCGGTTGTGGGCTTCTTGACGTAATAGCGGCTCCACCCCTTCGGGACATCGAGTTCTATCGATTCGAGGAGTGGATACGTTAACACGTTCGTGGCCGACGCCGCGCGCCTGTTTCGGCCCCTTGATCGTGACGACTTGGAAGCCCCGCGTTTGGCGCCGCCCCCCTTGTCTTTCTGAGACTGAGCCTGACGACCACGCGAGCCTCGGCCGGATTGCTCCTTCTTGCAGGCGACCCCGAGGCCCAAACCAATAGATAGGGCCGCCATCGCAGCTAGGTAGAAAGCAGGGCGTCGCCAGCGTGACATCAGATACCGTTCTCCATCCATTGCACA
>JADFPW010000069.1 GCA_022562105.1 Planctomycetota bacterium | reverse complement strand
GGCGCCATCCTCAAGTTCAACGCAAACGACCCTCTGAATCCGAAGGCCCTGCTGGACGGTGCCTTCGAGATCCGCAACAACGGAACGTTGAATGTGGCCTCCGGTGGGTTCCAGACCAATGGTACGTTGCGCTGGAAGGGCGGAACCATCGACGTGGCCGCTAGCGCCATCGCGGACTTCGGAGAATGTCCTGGTGGAAGTTGCTCCTAATAATCCCGACGCTCAGGTAGGCTGGAGCTAGACGCGGCGGCGGAGCGGGTGCGAGAGTCGGGGGACTTCACGGGTTTTCGCCCCCCTCCTCGCCGCCTTGGCGCCGGAGGGGAAAATCAGGTAGAATCTGCATCTTGGCGGGATTGAAGTGGAGCACAAGTCAAAATGATCAACAAGTGGGTGCCCCGGGGCTTAATTGCCGTGTCGTTCGGTCTCCTAGCATCGATCGGCTCGGCCGGCGAACGAAGCTATACCTTCTACGACATCGGCGTCTTCGGATGCCCCGAGGATGCCTACACCGTCCCTACGGACCTGACCGACACGGGCGTCGTAACGGGAACTAGCAGCACCGCCGATTGTTCCACTGGACACGCCTTCACCTGGGTCAACGGGATTATGACCGATCTGGACGAATACTACGAAGAAGGAATCTTCTTCGGTGTGCAAGCGATTAGCCAGACGGAGATCCTCCTGGGGTACGGTACTCCGGATCAGGTTTTGGCGCGCATTTGCGACGGGCGGGTCTTTCCTCTGCCCGTCCCGCCTGAGTGCGAGATGCAGGGCCACAGTCGAGGCATCAACGACACGGGGACGATGGCGGTTGGCTCGTGCGACACCAACGGCCAGGGGGTGCTTGCCCCCGCAGTCTATTGGATCGAGGACGGAACCGCCCTGGCTCTGGATTTACTTCCCGGCCTGCCCGAGGACGCCAGCGGGGAGGGTCGCGACGTCAACGACGACGGTGTGGTGATCGGAGTCGTGGACGGTGAACAACGGGCGTTCATGTGGCAAGACGGCGTGCTCACCGAGATCTTCAACGGCTTGGGAGGTGAGGGCGTTGTGGCCAACGCGATCAACAACCATGGCCTGATCGTGGGGCTCGCCGGGACCACGGACGACTTCCCCGCCATGAGCTACGACATGAATACGGGGGTGATGACCGTGCTCGGAACCGGGGCTGCGCATGACGTGAACGACCGTGGGTCGGCCGTGGGGCGAGACATCATCGATTTCATCGCCACGCACGTTATCCTCTACGAGAATGGGGAGGCCATTGACCTGTCCCCGTTCTTTCCACCAGCGCTGGCAGATGTCAACCGGGCCAACGCGATCAACAACTATGGCTGGATCGTCGGCTGGGCGGATGACACTATCGGTCGAATGCATGGGTGGCTCCTGGTTCCGATCTACGACAAGGGCGACTACGACGGCGACACCGACGTGGACCATCAGGACTTCCAACACTTCCAGCGCTGCTTCGCGGCTGAACCCTATCCCAACGGCACGCTCCACGTCGGCTGCAGCGTCTTCGACTTCGACGACGACGTGGACCTGGATCTGGACGACTACGCCGCCTTCCAATCCGCCTTCACCGGCCCCACCGCCCCCAACAACAACCCCAACGGCCCCGGGTAGTCGTTCGGCAGACTCCACCGGTTGGAAACCGGTGCCACATGTTGAAAACCGGTCCCATATGACGCTTGACGGTCCGTTGGATGGATGACCACGCTGAGAACGGCATGAATATCGCCATCATTGGTTGCGGATACGTCGGGTCGGCGCTGGGCCGTGCGCTGGGTCAAGCCGGTCATGACGTGCGCGGGACCACGACTAGGCCCGAACGTGCGGATGACTTGCGGGTGCTGGGCATCCAACCCGCGGTTGTGATGTTGAACGAGATTCCGGCGGTGGCTTCGCTGCTCGGTGATCGACAGGTGGTCTTCCTCACCATCGCGGCCGGTCGGCAGGATTCGGATTATCGCCGCGTGTATGTTGAGGGCGTTCGGTGCCTGTTGAGCGCGGTCGAGGGCACGTCCGTGAAACGGATCATCTACACGTCGTCGACATCGGTGTACGGCCGAAGTGACGGCGGCTGGGTGGATGAAACTTCGCCCACCGAGCCGACGACCGACCGCGGTCGGCTGCTGCTCGAGGCCGAGCGGACGCTGCTCGAAGGGGCTGAGCAGATCGGCGTCGCGGCGACGGTCTTGCGACTTGCAGGTATCTATGGGCCAGGTCGCGAGCCGGCGTCATGGCTTGCCCGATGCGCGGGGCAGGAGCGATCCGACGGTGACGCCTACCTGAATCTGGTACACCGCGACGATATCGTGGCGGCGCTGATTGCGTTGTTGGATGTGCCCTATCGAGGCGTGCTCAACCTCAACGACGATGCTCCGACGACTCGTAGGGACTTCTACGACCGGCTGGCTGCTGCGAGCGATGTTTCACCGGTGCGGTGGACACGCAGGTCGGAATCGCCGACACTCGGCCGACGCGTTCGAAACGACTTGGTGAAACGCACTCTTGGCATCGTATTGAAACACCCGACTCATTGACCGAGATGCGCTGTCCGATCGACTCCGCGACACCCGGCCGGTACATCATTGGAGACTGCATGACCCATGCACGATAACCAACGGGTTGGCGTTCTGCTGATCAATCTGGGTACGCCGGAGGCGCCCGAAGCGGGCCCCGTTCGGGCGTATCTGAAAGAGTTCCTCTCCGATCCGCGGGTGCTGGACACCTCGGCGCTGGCACGATGGCTCGTGCTGCGCCTGTTCATCCTACCGCGGCGTCCGGCTGAATCCGCAAAGGCCTATCGCAAGATTTGGACCGACGAAGGTTCGCCGCTGCTGACCCACAGTCGCCGGTTGACTTCGGCGCTGCGCGAGAAGCTCCCCGACGTGGAGATCGAGTTGGCCATGCGCTACGGACAGCCTTCGATCGCGGGCGGGCTGGACGCCTTAGCTACTCGGCCGCTCGATCGGATCATTGTGGCACCGTTGTATCCGCAGTATTCGTCGGCGGCGAACGGTTCGTCGCTGGAACGTGTTTATCAACTGGCTGCCCGGCGTTGGAACGTGCCCCACATTTCGGCGCTTCCACCATTCTACGCCGACTCCGGATTCCTCGATGCCTGGAAGGCGGTGGCGACACCGGTGTTGGAGGAGTTTCGTCCCGATCACGTGTTGTTCAGCTATCACGGTCTTCCGGAACGGCACATGCGAAAGAGCGACCCGAGGGGGCAGCATTGTCTGGCGTCGCCCGAGTGCTGCCACGCGATCGTGCCGGCGAATCGGAATTGCTATCGCGCCCAATGTATGGCGACGACCCGCGGATTGGTGGAGCGGCTCGGGTTGGAGAATGGGCAATACTCCAGCGCGTTTCAATCTCGTCTGGGCCGCGATCCCTGGATCAAACCCTACACCGACCACCGGTTCGTCGAGTTGGCCCAACAGGGCGTCAAACGATTGGCTGTCTTCTCGCCGGCTTTTGTGGCTGATTGTTTGGAGACCCTGGAAGAGTTGGACATTCGGGGGCGGGAGGCGTTTCTCGAAGCCGGCGGCGAAGACTTCGTGCTCGTTCCATCTCTCAACACCCATCCGGCATGGACCCAAGCCTTGGCCGACATGCTCCGCCGAATCTAGAGGCACACAGCTGACGTCTCGAACACGGGCCAACAAGTTGGCCCATGGCACCCGGCGCGGACGAGGTGCCGACGGTCTCTTGAACCTCTGCACTGGTGGACAAGCCACCAGTGGCACCCGCGCTCGACGAACCCTCTTCGTGAATAGGATCATGTGGACGATCAAACATCCGGGAACGCCTGGACCTACGTGGATCTCGCGGAGAGTGGGTCGATATCAATCAGACCGTTGCTCGTCCGGCTCTGCTTCCTCGGAAGGTGCATCGGCTTCCTCTTCCTGCACGATCTCGGCGTTTTGTTGGGTGCGGAGCCAGTATTCGAACGAACGAAGGATCGCCAGGCCCAGGAGCGTGTCCGGTGGGTAGAGGTCTTCATGGTCTGGATTCCCAGCCTCTACGCCGGTCAATAGTTCCAGGGCGTCCACGATCTTGTCGGCGGTGTAGACGTGGAATTGGCCGGCTCGGCAGGCTTCGACCACGTCTTCGCGCAGCATCAGGTCGCGGGCATTGGCTTGCGGGATGATCACGCCCTGCGTGCCGCTCAGGCCAATGTCGTGACAGGTGTCGTAGAAACCCTCGATCTTCTCGTTGGCCCCACCGATGGCCATGATGTTGCCGACTTGATCGATGGCCCCGGTCATGGCTAGATCCTGGCGCAGCGGAATCTCGGTCAGCGCACTCAGCAGGCAGCAGATTTCCGCTCCGGACGCCGAATCGCCGTCGATGCCTCCGTAGGTTTGTTCCAGTGCGATCGAGGCGTTGAAGGTCAGCGAATGTTGCGTGGGCAACAGGTATCGCAGCAACCCGCCCAGAATGTAGAAGCCCTTCGTATGAATTGATCCGCTCAGCGACGCCTCGCCCTCGATGTTGATCACCCCCGCCGTGCCCGGGCCTATGGTGGCGGTAATGCGAGCGGGGAATCCAAAGGTCAGCGGACCGGCCTGCATGACGGCCAATCCGTTGATCTGTCCGATAACGGAGCCGGTGGTGGTGATCCGTATGGTTCCGTCGGCCAGCAGCTCGCGGAACCGTCGGGACGGCAGGTCGGCCCGACGCTTGGTTCGCTTGATCGCCGTGCGCACGTCGTCGCCTTTGACGAGCTTCTTGCCCGCCTTGGTGGCGACGAAGGAGGCCTCACGGGCGATGTCGGCCAAGCGGCCGAACCGCGCGGTGAGCCGATCCTGGCGGCCGGCGATGCGGGCTCCGTGCTCGGCCAGAGCAGCGACGGCCGACGCGTGCAAAGGGGCGAGGTTTTCGTCGGTCACGATCCGGGCCAACACGCGGGCGTAGCGCATCACGCCCTCGTCATCGCGCGGGATCTCGCTTCCGAAGTCAGCCAGCACCTTGAACAGATGGGGAAACTCAGGATCGAGCTCATCGAGGGCGTAGTAGAGGTCGGCGTCCCCCAGGAGGATGACCTTGACCTTGATCTCGACGGGTTCCGGCTTGATGGACGGCGCCCACCACGCGGACCTTGTTTCCGGCGGGACGATTTCCAAGCACCCGGTGCGCAGCGTGCGGAGCAGCACGGGCCACGCTCCGGGTTCGCGGAGCACGTCGCGGGCTTCGACGATCAGGTACCCGCCGTCGGCCCGCAACAACGAGCCCGCTCGAATGCGGAGGTGGTCTGAAGGGTCCGGTTGGCCTCGTTCGACCCGACGTTCGATGGTCCCCAACAGATTATCCACCGTCGGCGCATTCTCGATGACGACGGGACATGAATCATCGCCGGCGTGGCTCAGTACGACGTTGACGCGATAGAGTCTAGCGCGTGCTGCGTTGTCGGGACCGCCGTTGCCTTGCTGCTCGGGTGCCACTGGTGGCTTGTCCACCAGTGCATCGGCTGCGTCCTCGACCAGTTCGTGCAGAAACGCCCGCACTTCCGGCTGGGGAAACTCGGCCTCGATCGATCGTACGAACTCGCCCAGAATGTCGCCCGACGCCTCGCGGCGCAGCGTGCGGAACGCCTCCACGTGACGCCTTCGGATCTCGTTGACCTGCTTCATCACCGTGCGAAGTTGGCCGTCAAATGCGTCACGCTGCTTCTGGAACTTTTCCACGTCCCGGTCGGTGACTTTCTTGGACGCTCGCAACTGTTCCCACTCCTCGGGGGTGACCGGCTTGCCGTCTACCAGCGGATAGAGCGCTGCGTGGGCGACCGGGCCTCGCTGCACGCTCACCAGTCCGAGCCCCGCCTCGCCCAGTGCTTCCTCGAACGGTTCGATCGGCTTCTTGAGATCGTCCTGAGTCTTGCGTTCCAGAGCGATCTGCCGGGCTCGAATCGGCTCGGACGATAGGGCTGCTTCGAGTTCGTTGGTGATGAACTCGGCCAACTCGTCGACGTGCTTGCGGAAAACATGTCCCTGCCCGCGCGGCAATGAGATCAACCGCGGCCGCTGCGGGTCGGCGAAATTGTGAACGTAGCAGCGATCGCACGCTGCCGGGCAGGAAAGTTGAACCTCTTCCAGCAGGCGGCGCACGAGCGTCATACGACCCGTACCGGTCAACCCGCGGACGAAGATGTTCTGACCCGGGGCGTCGATCTCCAAACCGAAGCGAAGGGCTTCGACGGCGTCGTCTTGCCCGACGACCCCCACGATGGGCTCCAGGTCTGCGGTCGTCTTGAACGAGAGCTTGGCGGGATCGCACCGCCAGCGCAGATTATCGGCCGCCAGCGGCTGCGGCGGCTGGGCCAGGGGCTTGGGGATCAGCGGGTCGGCCGGAGCCTCGTTCGAGTCGCTCATGGATTGGCCTTTGCGCAGGCTGTCGTTCATCAAGAGGGCCGCATGGCGACCATGCTCGACCGAGTGAACCGTTCCACAGGTGTAGTGGATACTCCGTTAGCGGACGGCCGTCCAGCCGGGGGCCGGTGGCTGAGCTGGGGGACTCCAGGGGTGCCCAAAGGGCTACAACAGCCCGGAAATGGGCCAAATGGGCCTTGAACATGACCGCCCAAGACCGTATCCTGGAAAGATCAGGCCGTGTGTACCTGATGCGTCGACGAGGATAAGTGCCGACTTCGTTGCAGCGCCCCGTCCGTAGGGATCGCTCACGCGCCGTATCCAGGCAGTAGCGCGCGTCTAGAGTCCGATCCAATTCGGGTTCGTGCCGTTCGACGACGGCCGCGTCGAGTAGTGACCAGACCGCCGTAGAAGTAGGAGGGTCATTTCATGACAACCATCGGAAAATATGCAACAGCATTGGTCGTCGTAGCTGCCGGGGTGTGTACCCTGACCGACTCGGCGTTGGCGAAGCGCAATTCCAAGGTCGATCAGAATCCGGGCAGGGAGTCCGCCGGTCTGGCCGATTCATCGTCGGATCCGGACATGACCTCGCGCGGCGTTATCTGCGATTCGCCTGCCCAATGCGACGGCGACGCCAACGGCGATGGGATGGTCGATCCGTTGGACACCGGTGCGATTCTCGCCCGTTTTGGACTTGATCCCTGCGCCGAAGCCAATTGCCAGTACGATGTGAATTGCGACGGCATGCTCGATCCGCTAGACACCGGCTACGTGCTGGCCCGTTTCGGGGTGTGCAACCCGGTGCCCGAGTGCTCGACGCCCGGTTGCGCGCCGGAGGTGCCGGCGAACGACAACTGCGTGGACGCCATCGAGGCATTCCTGGGCGACACAGCCTACAACACGGATGGGGCCAGCGATGACGGGCCGGCCGACTGCGACCCCGACACCGGGCACAGCGACATCTGGTTCTTCCATGAAGTGACCAGTGACGGCAACATCGAGTTCGGGCAGTGCAACTCGACCGATCCGGATTACGACGCAACGATCTCGGTCTACGACGGCACGTCATGTCCGGTCGGAGCGCCATTGGCGTGCAGCGACGACGGGTGCGGTGCCGTTGGCGGACCGGGTGTGGTCACTATCTTCGACGCTGAGGTGGGCGACATTCTGCTGATCCGGGTCGGCGGATGGAACGACGGAAGTGATCCGGAGCTTGACGAGTTCGAAACAGGCGATGGGATCCTGACCATCCGCGACCACGGCGGTCCCTGCTGCCTGGCCCACGATCTGCCGGGGTGCGACTTCGTCGAGGAAGGCGACGCTGCCGAGGTGGAAGCGTGCGTTTGTGCCATTGATTCGTTCTGCTGCGACATGGTCTGGGACTCTGCGTGTGCACTCTTTGTCCAGCAGTTCGACTGCGGCATCTGTTTGGCCAACGACGCTTGCGAGGACAACATCCCGATCGAGGACGGCCTGAACCCCTACAGCACGGTGCTGGCCACCACCGATGGAGAGCAAGTACCGGACCCCGAGTGCGACGAGGGAAACGGGTTCAACCTGGACAATGACATCTGGTACTGCTACACGTCCCCCTGCTCAGGCACGGCCACTTTCAGTACCTGCAATGATGGCGACGAGAACACGGGCGAAGCCGATTACGACTCGCGATTCGCCGCGTACCTGGGTTGCGCTTGCCCGGCCACCAACGACAACCTCGTGGCGTGTAATGACGACGGTCCGGGTTGCGCAGACTTCAGTTCGATCATGGACGTTCCCGTGACCGCGGGCACGGACTATCTGATCCGGGTCGGCGCCTGGAACGGCGATTCCGGGACCGGGGTTGTGGCGGTGTCCTGCGACTAGACGAGACAGGGCGCCAGACCGGTGAACCGCCGGTCGGGGCCGGATCATCACCGTTCCGGCGCTTGGCACGCCCATGGGCTGCTAGCTGTTCGCCCGCCTGTTCCCCCGAGAGGGAACAGGCGGGCGTTCTTCTTGTCATGCGGGACCGCTTTTCTAAGGAGTCCTCAGCTGCGTGGGGTGGCAGCGGACTTGCACCGGCGTCGTGTGCATGCGATAGTTGCCCGCCCAGGCGCTGAACAGATCCCGGCTCGCCGGGCAGGACGACGATTCCCATGAATCCCACGAGGACGCGAAGGCGACAGAGAAAGCGAGGATCGCAGGATCAGTCTGGGCAGATGCGCGATCGTCCTGAGCGAGGCCACTCTCGCTATCGCCTCGTGTGGATCGCTTTTGTCGCACTCGCCGTGGTCGTCTCCGCCGTCATCATCCATCAATCGCGTCAATCGCTGAGGCAGTCCCCGCCTGATGCGGTCCAGCCGGTACAGGCCGCCGGGTTGGATCCAGATCTGGCGGACATGATTGCCCGATACACCAACGAGGTACGGGCGGATCCGGCCGACGCTCGCCGACACGCAGTTCTTGGAGCGGTGTACGAGGCCAATCAACTGTGGCTCGAGGCGCATGCCTGTTACGTCAACGCCAGTAGCCTGGATCCGGATGACCGGACCTGGGCTTATCATGCAGCCGTTACGCAGCGTGAGATCGGCGACGCGGCCGGCGCTCTGACTGCGTTTCGGAAGCTTGCAGTAGCCCATCCCGACCATCCGGCGTTGCAGTACCGTTTGGGTCAGGCACTCTTGGAGAGCGGCGAGCACGAAGAAGCGGCCCAGGCCTTTCACAGAACGATGGCCCTGGTTCCCGATGTCGCCCACGGATACCTCGGGGCCGGCGACGTTAAGATCCGAACGGGCGACTTCCAGGAGGCGGTGGACTACCTGAAACGAGCCACCGAGATCGATCCGAACGACAGCGTGGCTCACTACCTGCTCGGGATGGCCTATCGTAGTCTGGGCGAGATGGATTCGGCCCGGCGCGAGCTGGCTCGAGGGGTCGGGGGCAAGAAGACGTTCCTCATCGATCGCTGGACCGACGAGGCGTCGCAATATGTGGTCGGAGTGGCACGACAGCTGGGCATCGCCGCGGATCACATCGAAGCGGGCCGACCTGCCCAAGCAGTGATCGTCCTCCAGGAAGCGTTGAGCGGTCACCCGAACGACATCAACGTCATGAACAACCTGAGTATCGCCTACATGCGGCTAGAACGATTCGACGACGCCCAGGACATCCTTCTCCGCGCCGTAGAAATCGATAATCAGGCATTCATGACCTTCATCAACTTAGCATCGTGCTTTCTGCGGATGAACCGACTAGATCAAGCTCTGGGGTATTCGGATCGGTCGGTCGAGTTGGGATCGGCGGTCGGGCGGGCCCACTTCACGCGTGGTCGGATTCTCACCGGCCTCGGTCGATACGAAGACGCCCGCGCGGCGCTGACCACCGCCGCAAGTTTGGACGCGCGTAATCCCAACGTCCACCTCATACTCGGCGAAGTATGCACTCGCTTGCAACGCTACGCCGAGGCCAAGGAACATTTTGCCCTGGGGGCGAAACGGATTCCCAACTCGCTGCCCGCGCAAGTCAATCTCTGTCTGTTGAGTATGCGCCTGGGCGATTTGGACGAAGCTGGGACGGCGCTGGCAGCTGCTCAGCAGTTGGCTGCGGATCATCCGCAGGTCGTCGCCATGGCCGCTCAGCTCGCAATACTACAGAATCCTTGAGGTGTTCGCATGCCGAATCCAACAGGTCCGAACCTCGCCAATCGCCGCGAGCTGCATTGCCCCGGCCGGGCTGGCATGTGGATGATCCCGGGAGTGGCCGTCTTGGCCATAGCCGCTGCGATCGGAGGGTGGTGGTTGAGCGGCGACAAGGGCAGCGCTCGTTCGAATGTCGTAGCGACACCGATCGACGGACCCGCGTGGTTCGAAGATACGCTGGCAGATTCCAATGTCGATTTCCGTCATTCGTCGGCTCCGTCTGTGGGGTACCGGTTTCCGGAAATCATTTCCGGTGGAGTTTGCCTCTTCGACTACGATATGGACGGCGACCTGGATCTGTATTTCGTTCAGGGGGGCGACGTGGATTCGGACCGCACCGATGGGCCGGGGAATCGACTGTATAGCAATCGGGGCAACGCAGTCTTCGATGACGTAACGGACACCGCGGGTGTTGGGGATACGGCGTACGGAATCGGTTGCACCTGCGGGGACTATGACGCGGACGGGGACGTCGATCTGTACGTGACCAACCTGGGCTCCAACGTGCTCTATCGCAACAACGGCGACGGCACGTTCACCGATGTCACCGGTGAGGCCGGTGTGGGGGATGCCGGTTGGAGTTCGAGCAGCGCTTTTCTGGACTACGACTCCGACGGCGACCTTGATCTGTATGTGGTCAACTACATCAACTGGGCGCTGGACCGGGAAATAGAGTGTTTCACCGGTGCGGGCATCCGCGACTACTGCAGCCCCAACAACTACAACGCCCCCGCCCCCGACAGTTTGTATCGCAATGACGGGGCCGGTGTGTTTACCGATGTGAGTAACTCGTCAGGCATCCGGGCAACGTTCGGCAACGGGCTGGGGGTGGCCTGGGGCGACTACAATTCCGACGGCCGCGTGGACATTTACGTGGCCAACGACGGCATGCCCAATCAGCTGTGGATCAATCAAGGCGATGGTCGCTTCTCTGACGACGCCCTGATCTCCGGCTGTGCGGTCAATGTTCACGGGTTGGCCGAAGCCGGTATGGGCGTGATGACCACGGACATCGACAACGACGGCGACCTGGATCTCTTCATGTCGCACTTGCGCGAGGAGTCGAACACGTTCTATGTGAATCGAGGCGGGATGTTCGACGACGCCACCGCCAGGCTCGGGTTGGCGTCGCCGAGCGTGGGCTTCACCGGGTTCGGGCTCGGGCTGGCCGACTTCGATCACGACGGCCGGTTGGACATCTACGTCGCCAACGGCGCCGTCAAACTGGAGGCCAAATCTCTAGCCGCCGGTCGGGATCCTTACGTCGAGCGAAACCAACTGTTCGCCCGCGGGAATGGAGATCGTTTCGAGGAGGTAGTGCCATTGGGCGGCACCTCAGAGCCGCTGCTCGCCACCAGCCGCGGGGCTGCGATCGGCGATCTGGACAACGACGGTGATCTGGACATCGTGGTCGCCAACAAGGACAGCCGTCCGCACATTCTGCGAAACCTGGCCGGCTCTCGCGGCGGCTGGATCATGTTTCGCGTGCTCGATCGACGTGGCGTCGATGCATTGGGGGCGGCGGTTCAAATTGTTTACGGCGGCGAGAAACAGTGGCGTTTCGTCCAGCGGGCCTACGGGTACTGCTCAGCCCACGATCCCCGTGTACATTTCGGCTTGGCGGAAGTGACCAGCATCGACTCCGTCCTGGTGCGTTGGCCGAATGGTGGCCAGGAGACGTTCGGCCCATTCGAGGCGGGCGGTCTGTATGTCATTCGAGAGGGCACCGGTCGGAATCCCGGCTATCAGGATTGAATGGTCCACGGAAAGGCGGCCGGGCCGGTCGGACCCATGGATCGCGATCCATGGGCTTGTGGCGTGTTTCATTGGCGATGCAAGCATCGACCAACGATCCCCATCCGTTTAGGGTGATGAATTCGCATTCTCGTTCGACGTTGCCGGCGCTGGAGGCTCGCCAGCAGTCACGTCCTGCTGAACTTCCTCTCTGGTCGATACCGACAGTTCACCGGTCACACCTCCATCGAGTGGGTCAAGCGAGGATTCCAGCTGAGCCCGGACGGGAGTGTCCGGTTCGCCGCGATCCAGGAACCTGATGACCAGTGTGATCCACGGATCTCGTACCGGTGTCTGTTTCGCATGCCCTGGCTCGGATTCGATGGGCGAGCTCGAATCAGCCTGCAAGTCTGGGTTGGGGAGCATGTTCGGCGCCTGCTGGGCGTCCCCCGCCGGCGGAGTTTCCGGCTGTTGGACGCCCAATGCCGGCCCGCGCGCTGCTCCAGCGCGTCTCCGCCGGGTGGCACGGTCTGACGAAGTCGGGCCGTGGTCAGGGCCACGCGGAACGCCCCCGTCCACTTTCACGACTGGATCCGCATCACCATCGACATCACCAGCAACACGCGCCGAAGCGGCTGACGATTCCGCCGCCGGCTCGACCCTTTCCTTGTCCACTTCGGAGTCACCGGGCGTTTCACGCGCGACGTGATAATTGCTATCGTTAACAAGCTGCTCGATACGACCGCGCCCGACCGCCCTGAAGGGACCGAGCTCGAGTTCAGGCACCACTTCGGACTTAGCGGCCGCGGACACCTGATCGATCAAGTCCAGCAATTCGGAAGCCGGTACTCGAACCCGATAGCTATCCGTCTTCGCCGCTCCGCCCTGTTTCAACAAACGCCGATCGGCTTGGCGAAACTCGGACGCCTGGGAGTGGTCCTTGTCCGCATTACGATCATGGTCTTGGCTCCTCTTGTTCGCTATTCCCAGGCGACCCGAAGGCTTGGCACGACCGCTGCTTGAGCCGGTAGCCGAATCCACTCGGGCAAGGTCGCGCTGGGCGCGAGCCCGGATGTAGTTGCGCAATCCGAGTTCACAGGCTTGTCGATCCGCGGTTCCAGCGCAGACGAAGCTCAGCGGCAGCACATGCTCGCGGGGAGAATCCCCGATCGACGCGGGAGCAGAGTCGTCCGGAGCCACCGAATCGGCGAACACGGTTGATGAGACGTCGAGTCGGATCGGTTTATTGTCGTGCGCCGAACCGAGGTTGGATGCGGGTGCCAGAGCGGATTCCCACACCTGCGGCACGGCGCCGCTCACCGGCGGTCTTGGCTCGAGCGACACGGATTCACGTACAGCTGAGCGTGCGCCGAGGGTACCTCCCTCTGCCAGCGTATGCTTGGGCTGGAGAGCAATCGGTGACGGTGGCACTGCAGACTTCATTTTAGCGGCCGCTCGTCCGGGCGCCGGCTTGCGCGGTCCAGCGCTTAGTCCATCCGTATTTCGTTTCTCCTTGATCTCGAGCGCGCCCTCCTCGATCAAATCCGGCGGCGCCATCGGTGTGGCAGGGCGTTCGACCGGGCCTTGTCTCGTCGTCTGAACCAGCGGGGTTCGGCCGTCCACAAGGTGGCCCGTGTCCGCATTGCGTGCGGCGAACCACAACCCCGCTCCCACGGTGATCACCACGACCGCAGCCGTGGCGAGAAGCGAGCGGACGTCTTCCCACCGCGTAGCCCGCCAGGTCGCACTTTCGCCGCTCGGATCCAACAGCTGATCCCGCTCGGCCGCCGCCGTTAGGTCGTCCAACACTCCGGCTGGCGCGGGATGGCGCGGCAGGGTGCGTATCAACTGGACGGTACGGCGGAGCGAGTCGAATGTGGCCTGGGCGTCGGGGTCCGAGGCGAGCTGTCGCTCAATCTCGGCCACCTGTTCGGGCGACAGCTCACCGTCCAGGTAGGCGGAAAGCTGGGCCTCCAGTAGATTCCGGTCAGCTGAGTCCATCTTCCTCGACCTTCGGCTCGATCACCGGCGCCAGCGTCTTGCGCAGGGCGCATCGCGCCCTATGTAGTCTCGACTTGACGGTTCCCGGGGAGATGTCCAGGAGTTCGCCAATCTGCCGGTAGTCCATCCCCTCGACATCTCTGAGCACCACTACGGCTCGTTGATCCGTGTCCAACGCTTGGATCGCATTCACTACGAGGCTGTGGAGTTCGCGCCTTTCCATCTTCGCCCCGGCTTCCTCGGGCACTACCAGTCGAAGACCGCCTGCCGACGCCATCCCGTCGCCACTCGAATCGAGCGACTGGGCAGCTCGATAACCCTCTCGACGCCGGTGAGAGACCGCCAGGTTCACGGCAATCCGAAAGAGCCACGTGTAGAATCCGCTCTCGGCGCGGAACGACCCGATCGACTTGAGCGCCTTGAGAAACGCTTCCTGCGTCAGATCGCGAGCATCCTCCAGATGGCCGCAGATTCGCCAGCAGGTGTTGAACACGCGGTCCTGGTACTTGGCGACCAGATCCGCAAATCCCGCCATGTCGCCGGCCTGCACGCGCTGAACCGTACTCAGATCATCCGATTCCGGTTCGCCAGGCGGTCTTGATCGTTCCGCGGCTTCCATGATGATTAGACGTCCCGATCGACTCAAGGTTCCCGGTCGAATGAGCAGGCCCGTTCCACGCCCGGACGGATGCCGCATCGATATGACATCCGATCCGAGGATTCCTCGTACGCCACCGGAGACCTTGCTCGATTCACGATACGAAGCTGCGAGTGCATTCGCAAGCAGCCGTTCCGCCCTTCAGCGCCCAATGGAGGCTTTCAGACCCGAGGATGTTGTTGATTCCAACCTGCGACGATGAGCTAACATCGTCCGCGACCGAATCGCCACCGCGGTTGGCCGGGCGAACGGAGGCCCGCGGCGGGAGGGATTCTGTCCCGCCCACTGCGGCGGGCCGCCGCTGACTGTCCGGCTAGACGGTGAGTTTCGCCGTGGCCGATCGCCAAATGGCGGCCGCGGTTTC
>JADFPW010000068.1 GCA_022562105.1 Planctomycetota bacterium | reverse complement strand
CGCCGTTATCGTCGTTCCCCCACGCCCCGATGAGCGCGGTGTCTCCGCTGATCGCGATGGACTGACCGAAGTTATCGAACGGCTCGCCGTCGTCAGCCAGGAGCTTGAAGAGCTGATCGCCGAAGTCCGCGTAGGTCGAAGTTGTCATCAGCACAACAGATAAAGCCGAAATGAGAATCTGAGGGAGTTGTCGCATTCTCGTCTCCTGTCTCTACTTTCCCCGTGATTGGCCCTAGGCCACCATCGTATCCGCGATGACCTACTCGATTCAAGGGAGAATGACCTCGGGTCGCCTATAGGATGAACTCGAGACTCTGTCGCCAGGTGCAACGCGCGGCATGTACCTCGCGGAATGGCCGGTATCGCCGTCGGCTCTCTACGGACTGGTTCCTTCCGCATGCGAAAGGAAGGTGCCCAGAACGCCGCTACGGGCACTTGCCGAAGCGGGCTAGCACGAAGCCGCTGTCCAGTGGATCGACAACCCCGTCGCCGTTCTGGTCGGCGGTGTCGCAACTCGAATCCCCAGTGCCCACCGGGCAGCCGAAACGGGCCAAGACGAATCCGACATCGAGCGGGTCCACCAGGCCGTCGCCGTTGACGTCACCTTCGCAACCCTCGCACTCGTCGGGCACGCCGTTTTCATTCTCGTCCGCACCGATCAGCCCGCCTTGCACCTCGATCGCCAGGTTGAGCCCGCCGTCGAAAGACCAATTGACACCTGGCGCCTGGGGGGCCAGGGCGATACCCGGAATCTGGGGATCAAGGCCCCCTTCCCAGACAAACACATCGGGATTACCGGCGGTGTTGTTGAAGACTTCGACAAAATAGGTGCCCGGATCGAGGGGCACAGGTTCGGCCAAGGTCATGGTGAACTCATACTCGTCCCATTTAAAGAGTACGGCGCCGGTGGCTACACGCTCGGTGGCCACCGAGCTTTCACTGTAGATCACGTCGCCGGGCAGTCCGTCCGCGTCCTCGTGGATGATTACGGTGAAGTCGTCGTCACTGGCCATATTGCCGGGGAAGTAGATTCCCCAGATCTTGATCGACTGAACCGTCTTGGGGTAGTCGATCAAGAAGTTCTCGGCCGGTGCGAGGATCCCGAAGTCGCTAGGGTCGGAGTCGGCGGGTATCCCGCTGACCCGATCGGGCGGCTGGGCCAGGAGCAGATCCGGCAGCGGACCGTCGGTGAGATCGCATTCGTCCGGGATTCCGTTCGGCTGACAGTCCACGCTGGTTCCGCCGGACAGATCGCAGTCGTCGGGCACGGCATTCTCATTGCAGTCCGTTTCACATTCGTCGGGAATCAGGTTGCCCTGACAATCGGCGCTGGTACCGGCGCCTATATCGCATTCGTCGGCGATTCCATTCTCATTGCAGTCGCCCTCGCACTCGTCGGGGATCCCATTCTCCTGACAGTCCGAGCTGCTGCCGGATTCAATCTCACATTCGTCGGGCACCAGCGTCCCGTTGCAATCCTGGCTGGTACCCACGGTCACGTCGCACAGATCGAGCACGCCGTTGTCGTTGCAATCATCGCCCGGCGTGCAATCTTCAGGGACAACTGCGACGATGATCAGCCCCTTGTCCATGTCGCTTAGGAGAATCTTGTCCGTGCCCAAGAAGGGATAGACGCCCCAATTGCCGTCGAACCCGCCGTTGTTGCCCGACGCCGACGTGTCGAGGGAGGCGACGAAAACCAACTCGCTGGCGTCGCGATCGATGTCGAACACCTGCAAACCCGCTTGATACCATGACACGTAAACCCGATCGCCAATGACGATCGGGTTGTGAGCGCTAAACGCGTCAGCCGAAAGATCCACCGTATCGACCACATGCACCGCGATAACATCGCCGACGGGAAAAACCTCGTAGAGTTTGATCGGCCCGCCCGACCGCTCCTCGCCCACAACGACGAATTGTCCGTCCTGCGTGGGCCAGGCCGCATGCGTGGAGTCGCCCGCGCCTTGGCCGAGGAAAACCGGGGCGCTCTTGGCCACGTCGCTTACATCGTAAATCCACAATCCCGAACTCCAGGCACACACATACGCTCGACCATTCTGCACGGTCACGTCATGAACGAAGGAGGTGCCGATTCCGTCAACGATCCACTTGGCCTCGGTCATGGGTGAGGCAGGAGGATCATCGGGATCGAAGTCGGTGAGATCGACAATGGCCATTTCGGGATCCGAGCTGTCGACGATGTAGAGAAACCCTTGGTCATAGAAGAGGTTGTGGGGGTTCTCGAAACCGTCGATGCGGATAGTGGCCAGTTCCAGCGGTGCGGTCGGATCGCGCACATCCACGATGGACACGCTGTCGTTTCCGTCACCCTCCAGGGCCACAAAGAGCAACCCGTCAGCCACTTTGACGTCCTGAGGCGAGGCGAACTGATTTGGAGACTCGAAAGTAAGGACATTATCCAACACCGGGTTGTTCGAGTCGCTGATGTCGATGATGTGTACTCGCGCCGGCTGGCCGTCGGCCAGGGGCCAGTTGGGCACGTACGCGTAATCGCCATCCGCCCACACGTCGGAATAGAGGCCGCTGTACCCGTCCCAGTTCCCCAATTCGATCGCGTTGACCGGGGCGTCCTGGGCGTGGGCGAATCCCGCCACGGTCAGCAGCAGGGCGGGGCCAAGAATCATCTTCCACGACACGAACGTCAAACGCGTGTATTGCATCAGCCACTCCTTCGAAGCCGAACGGCTCGGTAGTGTCCTCACTAGGGCATCAGGCCGGCGTACGTTGGGCACGCCGCAAACTGAATCCATGCTACCTGACCCATTCGGCAAAAGGGAATGCCCCTTGGCTTGGAAGATGTAAGAAACTGTCCCGCGCGGCGGGCGTAATGAAGTGATTATCAGCCGTGCGATCCCAGCCGACACGCCCTCGGGTGCCACTGGTGGCTTGCCCACCAGTGCAACGGCAGAGCCAGGCTCAGGACTCATTACGTAGCCGGCCTGTTGAGGAAGAAGGTAGTGCCTCGTCATGGGCCGCAACACCGGTGGACAATTCACCGGTGGCATCTGATCCGCAACACTGGTGGACAAGCCACCAGTGGCACCCGGGACTGCCCGCTGATCCGTACGCTGGTCAGTCCGTGGGAGTCGGGATTCGACTCACGGGCGCCGGCAGGATCGGCGGCTTGTCGAAGTCGCGATCGATCGCACCCAGGTCCAGCTCTTCGAACAGCAGTGCCGGCACGATGACGGTTTGCCCGACGGATCTGCCCAGATTCAAGACGTGCGGTGTGTCTCCGGCGGCGAGAATCCGCTTGAACGTTTTCATGTCGATACGGGCCAACTCGGCGCCGCGAACCAACTCTTCGCGTCCGTCGGGGAATACCTTGTACACCGCCAGCGGAGCCCTCCCGCCTCCCGATCGACCCGAACCGCCTCCACCCACACTGCCTAACGACGCCACCCGAATACCGAACTCCAGATCCTCATCTTCACACGCCTCGAGAAGCGCCTGGACCAGGGCCTCGTCATCCTCCCCCGGATCGGCGGTCATGATGAACGAGCTGATAGTCGCGGTGGGATTCCACGTGCCCCGCCCGTGGCCGGTCGATCGGCTGAACTCCTTGGACGGGTTGCGCGACATCAGCAACCGTTTGAGCCTCCCGTCCTCGACCAAGCTGATCGCTTGGGCCTCCACGCCCTGGCCATCGTAGCGATAGTTGCCCAACAGCGGCGTGTCACCGAACGTCTCCAGCGTGGGATCGTCAAGTATGTTGATGAATCGTGGTAGGATGCGCTTGCCGAGCTGTTTCGCCAGATCGTCGGGTCGAGTACGGCTTCCGACGTCGCGCTGCCCACCGACAAACTGGAACGCCAGCAGGCGCCCCACAATCCCCGCCGCGGCTGAGGCATCGAACAAGACGGGTCCGGTGTAGTCTTCCAACCGTGGAGCGGCCTTGAGGGCCACGAGTCCTTGAGCCATCGTGCGGCAGTCGGCAGCCAATTCTTCGATCGAGGGAAGGTGGGCCTTCTCGCCGACGGTCACCGAAACGGAGTCGGACAACTCCATCCCGTCGTCAGCCTGTACGGTGGCATAGACCGAAATGGAGTAGCGCGACCCGGTGTTGCGGATGCGTGTGCCTTCGGTGTTGATCAGGTATTGATTCCCGGTGGCTCCGATGACCGTTACGCCGGAATCCTTGATGTCGGAGAACTCCCGGAAGATCCGCGATAGCGTGATGGCCGTATTCTCCAGCCCGGCAGCGTCGATGGACATGTCGTTGAGCGGCTCGAAATAGACCACGGGCGGCTCATGCGAAAAATCATCGGGTTTATCCTCGATGATCTTGTTCTCCATAAACGCTTTCTTCTCAGCCAGGGTCTCCACCACTTTCTTGTACTCGCGGTCGGCCGCCCACCAGAGAGCCTGGCGAATCGCGTGGTAGTCGTTCTCGAGGGGGATTAGCGCTCCGCGGCCGCGGGATCCGCTGAAGGCAAACCCGCCGAACCCGCCACCGCGGAAGTTGGTGTTGTCCAGCTTGTAGGATCCGACGCGCACGGTGGTCCGCAGCCGCCGATAGGGGGTAATCGAGCGATTGGTGACCGACCCCAACGTGGCCGCAAAAGATCCTGCCGTCGCATCGGTTAGTGCGTACTCCATGAAATACGGTCGCGCGAGATCCTCGAGTTTCAGGTCGGCGGCGCTGCGATCCAGCTCGTCCACCATCGCTCGCAGCAAGACATCCTGCTCCAATTGCTCTTGGAGGATCGCCTGGTCGTCCGCCACAGCCACGCCGTGGACGCTCGTCCAGGCCGCGATGCAAACTAGGATTCTTCTCACCGGTCAATCTCCAAATCGCTGGATTACAAAATCACTGTGACTGGCCCGACGCGGAGGCGATCGGTGCCTCCAAAATCGGCGGACGATCCTGGGCCTTGCGCTTCTTCTCGATTTCAATCTGCTCGACCAAAATGCTGGGCGAAATGGCGGACACCGGCACGCTCCCGGATTCGGCGCCGCATACCCCGTTGAACACACCGGGATCGTCGGCCGTGATCAGGATCTTGGAAAAACAGGTCAGCGGCGTGCCCACGATGTCCACCCCGCGAACCAACTCGTCCGGGCGACCGTCGGCAAATACGCGATAGACCATGATCGGCAGAACTTTGAACGACTGCGGTCCGGTACGACGCGTCGAGGTGAAGCCGCCGGAAATATCCTCGAACAGCAGGCCGTACTCCTTGCCCTGCTTCTTGCACTCGTCCATCAACAGGGTCCGCAGCTCATCGAAGGTCACCTGTTTGGTGGAACGGATGATCAGATTGCCCTGTCGAGCAACGACTCGGCTGCCCGGCTGGCGCCGGCCGTGGCCGTTGGACTTGGTGAAGCCGCGAGTCGGCGAACGTGACAGCAGGAACGTCTTGAGCACGCCGTCTTCCACCAGGCTCACCGGCCGGGAAGCGACGCACTCCTCGTCAAACGCGTAGTATCCGTTGAGTTCGATGTTCTTGAACGTTCGCAGAGACGGGTCATCCACCATGCTGAGGAACGTGGGTAGCACCTCTTGATCGATCTTCTTGGCGAAGGTCTGGCCTTCGTCCACGTCCTTCTGTCGGTGACCTTCGATTCGATGCCCGAAGATCTCGTGGAAAAAGACGCCGCTGGCTCGATTGAGCAGGATCGCGGGTCCGGTATATGGATCGACCACCGGAGCATCGCGCAACGCGAGCACGTCGGCGATGACGCGATCCACGCCGGCGATCACTTCCGCGTCGTCGGGCAATCCTGCGAGCGTGTGGGAATCAAACGAGGTGTACTGCCACAACTCCATGCCGTCTTCGGCGATGGTCGAAGCCTGTATCCCGATGCGCCACCAGCCCTGACCAAATTGAAGCCGGCTGCCTTCGGAGCTGACCGCCAACCGATTGCTGATCGAGCCGGTGACCGACACAGTGGAACTGTAAATCAACGGATGAGCGCGAAATCGCTCCGAATACCGCTTCACCCGAGCCTTCAACTCCGCCAGGTCGTAGGGTTGCTCCACCCACGGACCGATGTGTACGTTGGCGTCTTCCCGCGAGAAGTCGTCCGAAGGATCGTCCTCCTCCACTTTCACCTTGACGTTCGCTTGCACCTGGGCCAGGCGCTTCAGGGCCGACTTGAACTGTTGGTCGGTCTTGAGCCAAATAGCCTGGCGCGTCGCCAAAGGGTCTCCGTCCAGGGGAAGATAGGCCCAACCGCCCCTGCGGTCGTAGCCGCCGAAGTACCCCGCCCCGCGTATCTGATGGGTGTTGTCCAGGGCATAGCCGCCGCACCGAAGATCCACGTCCAACAGCCGCGTATGATTCTCGCGCTCGCCCGCTATCGAACCCAGCGTGGCCGACACGTTCACCGTTCGCTGGTCCGTGACCCAATACTGAAGATAATAGGGCTTGGTCCCGTCGGGTCCGACCAGCTTGTCCATCGACAAGGCCATCTCGCCCGCCAGAATATCGAGCAACGGGTGCTCGGTGGGCTCGGCAGAAACCGTTAAGGCGGTCGCAACCAACAGAACTACCAGGGCCCTCGTCCAGGGCCAGACGAGTGGATGTCGATATCGACGCGACGTCTTCATCATCGTGACTCCGTTCAATCCTCTTGCGATGCGGCCATCAGACTCGGCTCACTCGTCAATCTCGCTCGATCCCATGCCCGGGTGGGGCGCACGAGTCTCTCGTGAGGCAGACCGGACAGTAGTCGGTATGAATCCCGGTGACAACCCAGCCGGGGAGCGGTGACCGCTGTCGTGGGTTGGATCATTCAATCCGCGATCGAGCATTTTCTGCCCGGGCGAAGGCGGAAAGTGCCCGTCGCGGCGTCGGCGGCGTTCGGCAGGCGTCGTCTATGGCCCGACGAGACTCGCTCGACCGATATAGTTGAAAGTCCTTATGACCGCACACGCCCAACCCACAAGCCCGATCCACGAGATTCTCCTCCACGAGGCCAACCAGGCCGTGGAGGACGCGTTACTCGAGGCGTTGCCGCAATTGCCGAACGTCGATGCCCTGGCCGCGCTCGATACCATCATCGAGCGTAACCGGCCGGCTGGTATGGTCGGAGTCTTGATCGGATTCCGCCGCTACCCCGACCGGCTGCAGCAGGCCGTTCTGGACCGGGCCCGGGCGTTCTTTCCGCACGTGCGGGCCGCCATCGAACACACTCACCTCGACTCCCAAGCGTCCGCCGTCGAGTTCATCCGTCAGGCGGGCGACGTTCGATCGAGTTATTTGCTAGCCCATGCGCTCTGCCGCACCGGCGAACCCAATCGCGAACTCGCCGACGCCGCTGCTCGGACGCTGGTCGAAATGACGAACCGACACCTGGCCGATGAATCGGCGTCGCCTTCCCGGGAGATTCGCTGGCTTGCTGAAGCGCTCGGCCGAACGATTGAACAATGGGATCGACACGGCCGGATCGGTGTCCTGAGAGCAGCCTTACGCCTGATCGAGCCGCTCGAGAAAACGATCCTTGACCGGGCGGCTGATCCCCACGGTTCGCTGGGGCGAACCCTCGGCGGACTTCTGGCTTCATCCGATGATCATCCCGAGCTGGCCGGCTACGCACTGCGTGCCCTCGCCCGCCCTCGTCTTCGGAGGGATGCAGTTCGCAAGTTGCAGTCGTGTAGGAACGTGCAGTTTCTGCGAGCGTTGTTTCGCCAAGCGTGGGTATTATCCGACGCGGAGGTGACCGGCGGCTGCGGGCAAATTCGCAAGATGGCCTGGGTCGCCGATGCCTGCGACCTGCTGACTCCGCTAGCTGAGCCCGAGGTACTCGGGGCGCTGAAACTGGTGAGCTGCACCGGGATGCGGTCGGCGGACAAACTGCGTGTCTACGGCGACCTGCTGGACAGCGGTAGCCCACACCTGGAGCGTGCGGCCTTCTGGCATGTGGTGCGCTCGAAATCCGCTCGGGCGACTCAGCTTCTACGCTACCAGGCGACCGAAGGACGTCCTTGGGTTGGCGAATTGGCCAAGCACGAATTGCGCCGCCGCGAAGTGGGCGAGGCCCGCATCCACGCTGGACACGGCGTTCCCCAACGACCGTGGAATGCCCTCCAGAAACTGCCTCCGCCCGATCGGGCCGTGTTCGACGCCTATTGGCACGGCCACGAGTGGACCGATCGAGCAGAGCGTGTCCGCACCGGCCGTGAAATCTGCCGTGAACTGCCCGGGGCACGACGAGTTATCGATGAGTATCTCGCCCACGGCTCGACGGCGGAGAAGGTCCGCGCCCTGACCATACGGACCGAGTTGGATGGCACGCGAGAGATGGACGACCTCCAGCTCGCGCAGTTACGCGGTCCGGACCCGATCGTTCGAGCGACCGCGGTCAGCTTGCTCGTGCCTGCCACGGCTGCGACGGCCACCGAGCCCATCAGTGCGATCAGCCGCCCGCGTTACGGGCCGAGGGTTCGCCGACTCTTGCACGCCGCCCTTCGCGACCCCGACCCCCGTGTTCAGGCCAACGCGGTAGAGGGCTTGCAAGGACTGGCTGGCGACGATGCCCAGACCCGACGTTTGCTCCGGATCCAGCTACGGAACTCAAACCATCGTGTTCGAGCCAACGCCATCGTGGCGATGCTTGGCCAGGCGGACGCGATGGCGGCTGACTCCTTGAGAGCGATGCTCGAATCACCCGCGGCGGCCGATCGCCTCAGCGGGCTGTGGGTCGTTGAGCGGCTGAATCTCTCGAATCTCACCCAAGCCCTCGAAATCTTTGCCAAACAAGATCCAGACTGGCGGGTCCGGCGGCGGGCGTCGTCGCTGTCAGTCCGCCCACGGCGGAGGTCAGCCTCCGATCGGAACGTAGAAACACCGACCACGGTAGGAGTCATGGCATGAGCTGGCACTTACTGATTGCTGCAGGAAAGCCGCGATTGCCCGAATGGCTCCGCGTCATTCAGGAGAACTTTGGAAACGACAATAGTGTCCCCAGGCTCCTGACGACCGTGGCGGTGCTGGCGGCGATCCCCGCTCTCGCCGCCGTGAGCTACAATTTCTTACAAAAACGGCGGACGGCTGCGGAGGTTAGTCGGCCGCGGACTCTCTTTCGTCGGGTGCTGCGGAAGTTGCCCCTCGGCCGGGGTCAGCGGGCCATCGCCCGGCGAATGGCGCGGGATCTTCATCTCCCCAATCCAACCATCTTAGTTCTTTCGGCTGAGCTCTTTGACCGACACGCCGCTAGGTGGACGTGCTCCATGAGCTCGAAACGGCGGAAGGTGCTTGAGTCGAGTGCTTTCTCGGGTCTGCCGGCGGCGTTGTTCGGCTCGGGCTACCAGGCCCACCAGGGCAGCCCGGCAGATTCTGACTCTCAACCTGATTCCTAGCTTTGCAGCCTCGATTACGGTGCTTGCCGGACAAACGGCGTCCAGCCTCTCATCCGTCGCCCATCGCCATCGGCGAATTGCGACAGGCGAGTCAGCTCGCGGTGGGGACGCCGGGCGAAGGCGTCCCCAAAAAAAGAAAGCGCCGAACACCACATGGATGCTCGACGCTTTCCGGAGGGGAAAGAAGCTTCGTCAGCTTCGCAGCTTTTACGCTCATTCTCGGCTGGGCATGACCAGCCCTTTACAGGAACTCGTCTCGGCTCGGCCAACCTCTACTATTAGTATTATTGCCACTAAAGTCCGATAGGCAATGGAGTTTTCACCCTATCTGTTACATTGGCGTGACACCGTGCCATGTGTGCCGTTATCGAGCGCCCCGTTCGGGCGATCTGGAGATCCATTCCCGGCCGCTGGGCGAACGCCGGGTGGGGGCAAACCGTTTCATCCTGAGACCTGCACGCTAACAGCCCGTTGCCGAGGTAGCGGCCGGCGCCTCGCCGGCCGTGGAAACGCGGCGGAGTGGCCCGGGGCCAGGGTGTCCGACCGGCGAATCGGTCTGGAGCGCATTGTTCAACGAGTTGCTGAGCCCTGGACCACGACCCGTGAACCCGACGGCTACAAACTCGCGCTGCAGATGCTGGCAGAAGATCGACCAACCCACTGGGTCCCGCACGCTGAGATAACGGTACGGTAGAATTGGGGTTGACCGGCCACCGGGGACCGGCCATAGTATCATCGCGTGGACTGGTTTTGCAGGCCTGGACATCCTACCCGGTGGCGCGCGGTGGTTCGGCTGCGCCGATCGCCTGGTAGCGGAAAGGTACAAGCATGATGGGAATGCCTCATCTCCGACGGCCCGATTGGGCGAAGCGGCTGTTTCGCATGGGGGCGGCTGTGGTGGCCATGACGGCCCCGCTCTGGGGTGCGGGCTGCAGCGCGTTGAATCCGGCCTTTGTGGATACGCTGGCCTTCGTCGATCAGGACAGCATCATCGCCAGTTCGACGCTGGAAAACGCACCGGGGCACATTCCGGTGATGTTGATTAACAATACGATTTTCTCATCGGAGCTCTTGGCCTTCCTGGAGCGATTTCAGCCGGGCTCGATACCGGATGACGCCGATCTGCGCCCCCGGGTGCGCTTCCGGGTGACGGTGATGTTTACCGACGGGAATACGACGACCTTCGAGTTCGTGGACGGGTCGCAGTTGGTCCAGGGCGACCCGATTATCGGTGACCCCGATTTCGATCTCGTCGATCTGATTCTGCCGACGGACCTGACGGAGAACGCATTGACCAACGCGGTGGTGCTATGCGATGTGGCTTTGGTGACCATTGACGGCGTAATCGAGATGTTCGTTCCGGTGAATCTGAAAGAGATTCAGGTCCAGGACGCCGGTCAAGGAACCGAGCCGACCAGGCAGTTGACCACTATCACGCTCCCCCAGTTCGTTCCGCTGCTGGTGGATGAGGTGGACGACAACAACACGGTCATTGTGTTGCGGAACTTCGGCACCCGGGACATTCCGGCGCCGGCAACCAATTTGCTTTGTGGTACCGTGGTAGCGATCGTGTTGAACGGCACGCTGACGGTCCCGTTCGTCGTCGACGAGAACGGGGAGACGGTCCCTGGATTCCTGGACACGGACGCGGGTAGTCAGACGTCGATTCCGGGGCGATTTGACCTCGAGCTAACTCTGCAATAGCAGCATGGGAGGACTCCGATCGTGCGACCAATCTCAACGTTGAGTCGATTCGAGCCGATGAGGGTGATGCTGGCGGGCGTGCTCGTGATCAGCGTAATGCTGATGGGGGGTTGTACGGCCGGCTTCCTGAATCCGGCGTTTGCCAACACGTTGACCGGGGCGGTGGTTCCGCTGACTCCCGGTCCCGAGTCGGACTTCATCCTCGTGCGCGTGATCAACGAAACCGGCACTTCGGTCGAGTTTGTGGTCACCGCCGAGCGCGAGGAGTTGATCGATGAGGGCAACGCAATCATCACCCAAACGACGAAACAAACCGTACGCTTGCTCACATTCCCTTTCGGGCAGGCTCAGGAGTTGGGCGTATTGTTGGACTGCTCGCCCGCTGTTACACGGATCGGATTGGGTGAGAACCTTGACCAGCCCGGGACCGATGCGGGCATCTTTATTAACGCCGAGGTCGGTGGAGTCGCCGGATCGGGCGTGCCGGTGAACGTCGCCCCGCTGGTGAGCCCGGGCAACTTCGTCTGTGGCGATACGGTCATTTTCCGGGCGTTCGCCAGTACGGGCAACGTTGGCGGCGTCAAGGTGCAAACGGCGTTGCTCGACTTCCAGAGTCAGCCTTCGCAGTTTGTCGGGCCGGACACCTTCCTCAACGCCCGCCGGTTTCTCGAACTGCAGATCCCCGGGGACGAGGGGTAGGGGAGCCCCGGTGACTCGAAACGAGCCCATCATGCGACGGACCTCGCGTCGTACGAGAATCTGGCTCTACGGGGCGACCGTGCTGGGGGGCGGCCTGCTCCCAGCCACCTGCGAGACCCGAATCCACGACGCCTTCGTCGATGGCTCGCGCAACTTCGCGTTTGTGGTACTCGATCCATCCAACATCGGCGGATTCCCCTTCGAGGCGCTGCTCGACGACTTGCTTCCGTCGGACGATGACTCCTAGCCTGCCCGGCCGAACTCCCTGCCAATCTCCGTCGTCACACACACCGGCTCCGAATCCGCTACCCGTAGTGGCCCCAGCCACCGTCGACCCTACAATGATCTCATCATGAAGACCATCACATTGGATATGAGCGGAATGACCTGCGATCACTGCGTCGGCCTGGTGCAGTCGGCCCTCGAAGCGCTGACGGGTGTGACCCGCTGCGACGTCACCCTCAATCGGGCGACCGTCACCTTCGACACTGCACGATGCGCCGCCGGTGACATCGTCTCCGCCGTAGGACGGGCTGGCAGCTTTCAAGTGAGCGGATTCCAGGCCGTAGAGTCGGCGTGAATGCCATGCGTGCCTGTTCTCGCTGGGATTCGCCGACGACGGGTCGAAAGCGTGCCGCCCGATGAGTGGCCTGGTCGCCACCGTACAGCGTCAATGAAACCCAATCGCACTCCAATCCGAGCCGCGACCGTGAGGGAGCGGTTTCCAGCGGCTGGCACGCCTCGTCGCCGGTACCGCTCCCTCACGGTCGCGGCTCGGAATGATGCAGTACTCATACGACATTCCATGGGCGGATGGCCACGCTGATGACTGTCGCCGATACCCCGCGTCCGGTGTCGCTGCTGATCGAAGGAATGACCTGTGGAAGTTGTGTGGCCCGCGTCGAGGGCGCCCTTCGTGCGGTGGGCGGGGTGGTCGATGCACGAGTCAACCTGACCACTGAAATAGCGACGGTGGAATGGGGTGGGCCCGGGGCGGGGACGGCCTCACTGCTCCAGGCGGTCCGGGCCGCCGGCTACGATGCCCAGCTCCACGTGGAGACCGATGTTGCATCCACCGGGCGGCTCGAGTCGCGCGACAGCAAGCGTCTACGACAACACCGGCAGGCGTTGTTGATGGCTGTCGGGCTGGCGATTCCGATCATCGGCCTGGAATACCTGGGTCCGTGGCTCAGCCCGTCTCATTCGAGCGCCCATCTCTGGTGGCGCGGCGTTCAAGCCGTGTTGTGCATCATGCTGCTCGCCTCGCCGGCCGGCGGACCGATCCTGGCCGGCGGATTCCGGGCCGTTCGACACCTTTCACCGAACATGGATCTGCTTGTCTCGCTGGGCGTCGTGGCCGGCTTCTTGTCCGGGGTGCTCGGGTTCGCCACCGGCCACGCGGGACACTTTCACTTCGAGATGGTGGCCATGATCCTGGGGTTCATCAACCTGGGACGCTATTTCGAGACCCGCTCACGACGGGAGGCGTCGGGGGCGGTGGCGGCGCTCGCTCGCCGAATGCCGGCCACCGCGATCCGCCTGCGTGACGGCGACACCGAAACCGTGCCGCTTCACATGGTCGGCGTGGGCGACCGTCTGCGGGTGGTCGAGAACACCATCATCCCGGTCGATGCCCGGGTGGTCGCCGGTCGGGCCGCGGTCGATGAGAGCGCGATGACCGGCGAGTCCGTGCCCGTGGCCCGCGGGGAAGGCGATCCCGTGCTCGGCGGTACCATCGTGCGCGAGGGCGACCTCACCATCGAAGCCACGCGAATCGGGAGCGAGTCGGCCATCGGGAGGATTCTGCGAGCGGTTCAGGATGCCCAGTCCGGCAAGACGAAGTTGCAGCGGATTGCCGACCGTGTCGCCGGCGTATTCGTACCCGTGGTCGTGGGGTTGGCCCTGCTGACGTTCGCGGGATGGATCGTAGTCGCCCGGCAGGGATGGTGGTCGGTGGATGGTGCGGCCGACGGATCGGCAGCTCTGTCACATGCCCTGAGATGTGCGATCGCGGTCTTGGTAATCGCGTGTCCTTGCGCGATGGGACTGGCCACGCCCACCGCAGTGCTGGTAGCGACGGGAACGGCTGCCCTGCGCGGCATCCTGGTACGTAACGCGGCGGCGTTGGAGGCAGCCGGTCAGGTGGATGTCGTGCTGCTGGACAAGACGGGCACGTTGACCACCGGCCGACCCACCATCAAGACCGTGTTCGACGAACCGAGGGGCGCCGTCACCCTCGATGAGGCCGAGGTGCTCAAGTGGGCCGCCTCAGCCGAGCAGTTTTCGCAGCATCCCTTGGCCCGAGCCATCGTTGAGCAAGCCCGAATTCGGGGTATGGAGTTGATGGATCCCGATGATTTCAAGAACGTCCCCGGCCAGGGCGTGGAGGCGCGATTCGGCGATCGTCGGGTGCTGGTGGGAAGTCCCGGCTTCCTCTGTGAAGCCCAGGTGGATCTGACGTCGATCGAGGAGCGGTTGCAATCGCTGGCCACCGATGGCCAGACGGTGATTGTGCTTGCGGTGGACGGGGTCTGCGCGGGTGTGATTGGGCTGACCGACAGCGTGCGCCCAGGGTCCGCCCAGTGCGTGGCCGAGTTGCATGCGGCGGGGATTCGGACGGCGATGGTGACGGGTGACCACGCGGTGACGGCCGCCGCGGTGGCGAGCGAAGTCGGAATCACCGAGGTGCATGCGGAGGTTTCGCCGGTGGGCAAGCTGGCCCTGGTACGGCGCCTCCAACGCGAGGGGCGGCGGGTCGCGTTTGTGGGGGATGGGATCAACGATGCCCCGGCCCTGACGGCGGCGGATGTGGGAATCGCCTTCGCCGCGGGAACCGATACCGCGATCGAGGCCGCCGACATCACCCTGGTCCGGGAGGATCCGACGTTGATAGCGGTCGCGGTTCGCCAGGCGCGGCGCAGCGTGCGGATCATCAAGCAGAACCTGTTCTGGGCGTTCTTCTACAACGTTCTGGCCATTCCCCTGGCGGCGACCGGTCAGATTTCGCCGCGCTACGCGGCGGCGGCGATGATGATGTCGTCGATCAGCGTGGTGTTGAACTCGTTGCGGCTTCGCGAACGGGCTTCGGAGATGGCGCCTCATTAGATCACCGGCGGCGTCGGACCTCGCACCGGCGATTGATGCATGTCCATAAAGGGATAGTGCGTCGATACAGCTCGATCAACGGCTTCTGCTGGGTGCCATGGGCAAACTTGTTTGCCCGTGAGCGTTGCGCGGGGACGGCACGGGCAAACAA